>JBILPJ010000138.1:0-6164 GCA_044373975.1 Flavobacterium sp.
ATGCGCCACCAACGTGAGCAAAATGGGCAATTCCACCGCCAAAAACAGAAAATCCTGTAACACCTGAAAACAAGTCTAAACCTACAATTACAGGTACAAAATATTTAGCTTTTATTGGAATTGGAATAAACATCAAAGCCAATTCAGCATTTGGAAACATAAAGGCAAAGGCAACCAAAACCCCATAAATTGCGCCCGAAGCACCAACTGCAGGTGTCATAAATGCAGAAGTAAAACTCTCAAAACCCGATTTTGATAAAATCTCTGTCCATCTTGAATCGTACTTACCTTCACCCAAAACCTGTAAAATTTCTGATTTCTGAATTCCATTTGCCAAAAGCGTATTCAATTCTTCGTGGAAGAAAAAATAATTGGAAAGTATATGAATAAATGCTGCACCTAATCCGCAAGAAATGTAAAAAAATAAGAATTTTTTCGCACCCCACATTTGCTCTAAAGCAGTTCCAAAGGAAAATAATGCAAACATATTAAAGAAAATATGCATTAAATTTCCGTGCATAAACATATGCGTCAACGGCTGCCAATACTTGAAATCTGGGTTTTCAGGATAATATAAAGACAAATATTTATAGGCAACATCGCCTAAAATTTGTGTCCCAACAAAAAAGATAATATTAATGATGATTAATTGCTTAACCGTTTCGGTTACGTTTCTCATAGTGCGAATTTTTTGTCTAAATCTTCCACACGCATCGTGATGAAAGTAGGTTTTTGGAATGGGGAAACATTAGGTTCTTTGCAAGCAAAAAGCCCGTTTACTAAATTTTCTTGTTCTTTTTCTGTTAAATACGTTCCTGTTTTTACAGCTAAACTTCTCGCCATTGATTTGGCAATACTATCATTTTGACTGAAACTACTTTCGGGAATTCCGTCTTGCAAATCGCTTAATAGCTGTTCTAATACTATCGAAACTTCACTTTCTGTAACGTTAATTGGCAAACCAGAAATTATCACGTGATCGTCATTTGTAGCTTCAAAAACAAAGCCAGTGTTGACCAATGAAAGTTGTAATTCTGAAATTAATTTCATTTCGCTTGACGAAAAAAACAAATTTAACGGAAACAATAATTGTTGGCTTGAAGCCTGATGCACCGTCATATTTGTAAGAAATTGCTCGTACAAAACTCTTTGATGCGCCCGCTGTTGATCTACAATAACCATCCCAGATTTAATCGGATTTACAATGTATTTCTTATGAATTTGATACGTTTTATTGGTAGCTTGTTCGATTTCATTTTCATTAAATAACGATCCCGTAACTTCATCACTTTCAAATTCAATATTACCAATTTCCTCTGTATCTTGTTTTAAACCAACATATAAACTTTCCCAATTTGCCGTATTTTCAGTTTTGCGATAGGTTGTAAAATGCTTGTTTGGAGTTTCATCAGAAAACGGATTAAAAGCACCATCAACTTGAATAGTTGGAGTCGAAGCTTCTTGATTTTTATAATTATAAGGTGTGTCCAAATTGGAATCCCTATCAAAATCCAAAATTGGAGCCACATTAAATTGTCCCAAACTGTGTTTTATTGCAGAACGCAAAATGGCATAAAGTGCGTGTTCATCATCAAATTTAATTTCAGTTTTTGTGGGATGAATATTAATATCAATCGTATTTGGAGGCACATTTAAATACAAGAAATAACTTGGCTGCGCACCATCTTTCAACAATCCTTCATAAGCCGCCATAACAGCGTGGTGCAAATAGCCACTTTTTATAAAACGATCGTTCACAAAGAAAAACTGTTCCCCACGATTTTTTTTAGCAAATTCGGGCTTACTTACAAATCCTTGAATGCTTACAATTTCTGTTTCTTCCTGAACAGGAACTAATTTTTCATTGGTTTTACCCGAAAAAATATTTACAATTCGCTGTCTCGAATTCGATTGTGGCAAATTAAATAAATCACTTCCATTGTGATAATACGTAAAATGAATATTAGGATGTGCCAAAGCCACGCGTTGAAATTCATCAACAATATGGCGGTGTTCCACAGTTTCCGATTTCAAAAAATTGCGACGAGCGGGAATATTAAAAAATAGATTTTTAACGGAAAATGAAGTTCCTTTTGGTAAAACAGCAACGTCTTGAGAAACAAATTTGCTGCCTTCAATAACAATGTGCGTACCCAATTCTTCTTGATCTTGCTTGGTTTTCATTTCCACGTGAGCAATCGCAGCAATTGACGCCAAAGCTTCCCCACGAAATCCTTTGGTATGCAAGGAAAATAAATCTTCGGCTTGACGAATTTTGGAAGTTGCGTGACGCTCAAAACACAAACGTGCATCGGTAACACTCATTCCAAGTCCATTATCAATAACTTGAACTAATGATTTTCCGGCATCTTTTATGATTAATTTAATGTCGGTTGCTTTAGCATCAACTGCATTTTCAAGTAATTCTTTGACTACCGAAGCAGGTCTTTGAACGACTTCACCTGCGGCAATTTGATTGGCAACGTGATCTGGAAGTAATTGAATGATACTCGACATTAAAAAAAATGTTTATTAATTGTTAAAACCTGAATTTACAAATTTAACGAATTTCTATTGGGTTTTCATATCAAATTTATAAAAATAAAAAACCTCTACAAATAATAAAATGTAGAGGTCTAAATATATTTAGCTAACCACTTACTCTTCAATTCTCAATTGTAATTCTTCTATTTGAAGTTGTCCTGAAGACAATAATTGTTGGTCTTGAAATTGATAATTCAGAATTGCTTGTTCTCGTAAATAAGCCATTTTTAATGCAGCAATTGCAGCTTCTGTTCCTTTATTTCCGTGAATTCCCCCACTTCTATCCAAAGATTGTTGTTCGGTATTATCAGTTAGCAAACAAAAAATTACAGGAACATCAAATTTAACATTCAAATCTTTTATTCCTTGGGTTACGCCTTCGCAAACAAATTCAAAGTGCATTGTTTCGCCTTTTATGACACAGCCAATTACAATAATAGCATCCACATTTTGGGTTTCTATCATTTTTTTAGCACCGTAAATAAGTTCAAAACTACCCGGAACATTCCAACGAATAATGTTTTCTGATGCCGCTTCACAATCTAATAATGCAGTTTCAGCACCAGAATACAAGCCTTCAGTAATGGTTTCGTTCCATTCTGAAACAACAATCCCAAACCGAAAATTTTTCGCGCTTGGGATTGTGTTCTTATCGTAATTTGATAAATTTTTATTTGCAGTTGCCATAATCAAGGATTTTATTGTTTTTCAGAATATACAATCAAAGATATGAAATTCTTCAATTATAAATGCAAAATCCTAAGGCTACTTTATTGTGCTAAACCAATTAAAGCATCAATATTTGCTGCTTCTGGCGTTGCTTCGTATTTTTCTTTAATTTCTGTGAAATATTTCAACGCATCTACTTTGTTTTTTAATCCCAAAGCGGTTTGACCAGCTTTCAACAAGAAACGTGGCGTTGTAAATTCGTTTTTATTTGTTTCAGATGCTTTAATATAAAATTCTAAAGCTTCTTTTGGTTGACTTTTTTGAGAATGAGCATCACCAATTGCACCAATTGCCAAAGCACTTAACACCATATCATCTGATTTGAATTTCTCTAAATAAGAAATCGCTTCATCGTATTTTTTTGTATTCAAATACGCCATTCCAGCATAATAATTAGCTAAATTTCCAGCTGCAGTTCCTTCATATTTTGAAGCAATATCTACAAATCCGAATTTACCTTCTGAACCTTTTAATGCTAAATTATATAATGAATCGCTTTTTGTTCCGTCAGTTGCTTTTTGGAAATTTTGTTGTGCTAAAAACATTTCAGTTGCCGCAGTATCTTCTTTTGGTTCCGCAACAAACTTTTGAAATAACACATATCCAACAGTTACTAAAGCAATAACAGCAACTATTCCAAAGATTGCTTTTTGGTTTTTAGCTACAAATTCTTCTGTTTTTGAAGCCGTTTGGTCTAATGAATTAAAGACACCAGCAGTTGTGCTGTCTTTTTCGTCAATAGTTATATTTTCAACTTGTGTGTCGTTTTCTACTTTTTCTTTTGGAGTTTTATAGCCTCTTTTATTGTACGTTGCCATTTAATTTTAAATTAGTGAGTGGCAAAAATAAAATTTTTATTCAAATTGTCATAAAAAAAATGGTTTTATATTCAAATAAATGAAACATTTTCTTGATTTTGATGTTCGTTCGTACAAATTTCAAAAATAATTGGAATTCAAATTCCCCAAAATGAGGTTTTATCGATAATTTTCAATAATTTGCACCTTTTAAAATAGAACAATTCCAGATTTTCAATTCTCTCATTATCAGTAAGTTTCATAAATGTATCTAAAAAAGATTTCTTTATTCAATTATAAAAATTTTTCGGAAGCCAATTTCGAGTTTGACAACAAAATTAATTGCTTTGTTGGAAAAAATGGAATTGGAAAAACCAATGTGTTAGATGCTATTTTTCATTTATCGTATGGAAAAAGCTATTTTAATCCATTAGCGGTTCAAAATATCAAACACGGCGAGGAATTTTTTGTTGTAGATGGCGAATTTGAAAAAAACGAACGAACAGAACAAATTGTTTGTAGTTTAAAAAAAGGACACAAGAAGATTTTGAAACGAAATGGAAAGCAATACGATAAGTTTTCTGAACATTTGGGATTTATTCCGCTTGTAATAATTTCACCCGCCGATAGAGATTTGATTGTTGAAGGCAGCGAAACCAGACGAAAATTTGTTGACAGTGTGATTTCGCAGTTGGATTCCAATTATTTGCACCAGCTAATTCAATATCAAAAAATCCTCAATCAGCGGAACGCTTTATTGAAATATTTTGCTTTGAATCAGGTTTTTGAAATGGATACACTGTCTATTTATAATGAACAATTAAACGGTTTAGGTCAGACTATATTTGAAAAAAGGAAAACATTTTTAGCTGATTTTGTTCCAATATTTAACAAACACCATCAAGCAATTACAGGATCCGCAGAAACAGTTCAATTGGTTTATGAAAGTCAATTGTTTGAAAAAGAATTATTGTTGCTTTTACAAGAAAATATCAATAAAGATAGGGTTTTGCATTATACAAGTGTTGGAATTCATAAAGACGATTTATCATTTGAAATTGATAATTATCCGATAAAAAAGTTTGGTTCTCAAGGGCAACAAAAATCATTTTTAATAGCATTAAAATTGGCTCAATTTGAATTTGTGAAAAAGCAATCTGGCGAAAATCCAATATTATTATTTGACGATATCTTTGATAAATTAGATGAAACTCGTGTTGGGAAAATTGTTGAAATGGTTAATAATGATGATTTTGGACAACTTTTTATTTCCGATACACATCCTGAACGAACGGAAGCAATCATAAAATCGACACATCAGAGTTATAAAATATTTAACTTGTAAGTTTTGCAAATTCCAAAATTAACCGTTTCCTTTACTAATAAATATTTAATTTAAAATAACTTACAATGAAAGCAACACTTTTTTCCTTATTATTTATCGGTTTTCTATTTACAAGTTGTAATGGACAAACCGAAAAAAAATACGAATCTGTAGCACCTAAAGCTTTTGCAGATAAAATAAAAGCAACTACAAACGCACAAATTATCGATGTTCGTACCCCAGAAGAATTTGCAGGACAGCACATTGATAATGCGGTAAACATCGATTGGAACGGTGATGATTTTGATGGAAAAGTCAGTAAATATGACAAAACAAAACCTGTTTTCGTCTATTGTATGAGTGGCGGAAGAAGTAAAAAAGCAGCCGAAAAATTGGAAGAATTAGGTTTCAAAACCATTTATGAATTGCAAGGTGGAATTATGAAATGGAATGCCGCAGGATTGTCAATTCCAAGTGATAAAATCATCGGAATGTGCAGTCAGGAATACAAAGAATTACTAAATTCTGATAAAAAAGTTCTGATTGATTTTTATGCTGAATGGTGTGCGCCTTGTAAAAAAATGACACCGTTTCTAATAAAAATGCAAAAAGAAATGGCAGAAAAGGTGACAATTGTTCGATTAAATGCAGATGAAAACAAGACTTTAATCACAGAAATGAAAATTGACGAACTTCCTACCTTATTATTATACCAAAATAATAAAGTGATTTGGAAGCATTCAGGATATATAAGTGAGGAAGATTTGACT
>JBILPJ010000139.1:0-6161 GCA_044373975.1 Flavobacterium sp.
AATGATAAAAAACAGTTCTACGTATGAAATTATGGATCCAAGAGATGTTGGTGTTACAGAATCTGCTATTATTTTAACTGCGAGAAGTGGAAGAGCTGCATTGGCATATAGAGCTAAAAAAATTGGTTACGAATTGACAAAATTGCAATTGGACATTGTCTATAATGAGTTTTTGAAATTTGCCGACAGAAAGAAAGAAGTTATTGATGGCGATGTACATCAAATTATAAAAATAAGTAATATTGGAATTTTTGTATAAGTATGAATAAAAAAACACTATTCGATAAAGTTTGGGACAGTCACGTGGTTACTAATGTGCCAAACGGACCTCAAGTTTTATATATAGACAAACATTTGATTCACGAAGTTACGAGTCCACAGGCTTTCGCCGAATTGGAAGAGCGCAACATTCCTGTTTTTAGACCCAATCAAATTGTGGCTACTGCCGATCATAATGTGGCTACCATTAATCAACATCTGCCTATTGTAGATGATTTAGCTCGAAACCAGATTGAAATGCTGACTAAAAACTGCGCTAAAAATGGAGTAGAATTATACGGATTAGGGCACGAATACCAAGGAATTGTGCACGTAATTGCGCCTGAATTAGGAATTACTCAACCCGGAATGACGATTGTTTGCGGTGATAGCCATACTTCAACTCACGGTGCTTTTGGAACAATCGCTTTTGGAATCGGCACAAGCCAAGTGGCGCAAGTTTTCGCGAGTCAGTGTTTGTTACTTGAAAAACCAAAAAGTTTGCGTGTCAATGTAAATGGAAAATTAGCAAAAGGCGTTCTTGCAAAAGATGTTATTTTATATATAATTTCTAAAATCGGAACCAATTCTGGAACGGGTTATTTCTGTGAATATGCAGGAAATGTATTCGAAGAAATGAGTATGGAAGGTCGAATGACCGTTTGTAATATGAGTATTGAAATGGGTGCTCGTGGTGGAATGATTGCTCCTGACGAAACTACTTATGAATATGTAAAAGGAAAAAAATTCGCTCCCCAAGGTGCAGAATTAGAAGCGAAAATTGCCTATTGGAAAACACTTCCAACCGATGAAGGAGCTATTTTTGATAAAGAATATGATTTTGATGCAGCCGATATCGCCCCAATGTTAACCTATGGAACGAATCCTGGAATGGGAATGAAAATTAATGGAACTATTCCTGTTTTGAATGATGTTTCTTTTGAAAAATCATTAGAATATATGGGCTTTGAACAAGGAGAACAGTTGTTGGACAAACCAATAAATTACGTTTTTATTGGAAGTTGCACCAATTCCAGAATTGAAGATTTTAGAGTGGTTGCCAATTATATTAAAGGAAAACAAAAAGCGAAAAATGTAGTTGCATTAATCGTTCCTGGTTCACAACAAGTCGCCAAGCAAATCCATACCGAAGGGCTAACATCCATATTTGAAGCAGCTGGTTTTGAGATTCGTCAGCCGGGTTGTTCTGCGTGTTTGGCAATGAATGACGACAAAGTTCCTGCAGGTGAATATTGCGTTTCTACGTCCAATAGAAATTTTGAAGGACGACAAGGGCAAGGTTCGAGAACACTTTTAGCAAGTCCACTTGTGGCGGCAGCAACGGCAATTGAAGGAAAGATTATTGATATTACTTTACACTTAAATTAATATGGAAAAGTTTATAAAATTAGTTACCACGGCGGTTCCATTACCAATTGAAAACATAGATACCGATCAAATTATTCCAGCAAGATTCTTGAAAGTGACAGATAAAATTGGCTTTGGAAATAACTTATTTAGAGATTGGAGATTTGACGATAAGGATGAAATTATAACTTCATTTGCATTAAATGATAAAAAATATTCTGGTAGTATTTTGGTTGCGGGTGATAATTTTGGTTGTGGAAGTAGCCGTGAACACGCCGCTTGGGCATTAGCCGATTATGGATTTAAAGTAATTGTATCGAGTTATTTTGCAGATATTTTCAAAGGAAATGCTTTGAATAATGGGTTATTGCCAATTTTGGTTTCGCCAGAATTTTTGAAAGAAATTACAACTATAATTCAAGAAAATCCAAGTACGAATTTATGTGTCAATTTAGAAGAACAAACCATTGCAGTTGAAAATTCTGATTTGGTAGCTAGCTTTGAAATTGATGCTTACAAGAAAATTTGTATGATAAATGGATTTGACGATATTGATTTTTTAATCAATAATAAAGATAAAATTGAAGCCTTTGAAAAAGGGAAAATAACAGCAGTTCAAGTATAAAATTGAGATAGTATGAAATTGAAAATCGCATTATTAACAGGAGACGGAATTGGTCCAGAAGTTACAAATCAAGCCGTAAAAGTGCTTAAAGCAATCGGAAAAAGATACGGACATACGTTTGATTTTGAAGAAGCTTTAGTTGGTGCTATTGCAATTGACGAAACGGGAAACCCTTTGCCAGATGAAACAATTGCAATTTGTGAAAGTTCAGATGCTGTTTTGTTTGGTGCTATTGGCGATCCAAAATACGATAACAATCCAGATGCAAAAGTGCGTCCAGAACAAGGATTACTCAAATTGAGAAAAGTGTTGGGTTTGTATGCGAATATTCGCCCAATAAAAGCATACGAAACTTTGATTGACAAATCGCCATTGAAACGTTACATTATTGAAGGAACGGATATGGTTATTTATCGGGAGCTGACGGGTGGAATTTATTTTGGTGAGAAAAAATTGAGCAATGATGGAACTGTAGCGTCTGATTTGTGTGAATATTCTCAAATGGAAATTGAACGAATTGCGCATTTGGCATTTAAATCGGCATTGACAAGAAGAAAAAAAGTTACACTTGTTGACAAAGCAAATGTTCTTGAAACCTCAAGATTATGGCGTCGAGTAGTTACAAATATTGCTACAGAATATCCAGAAGTAGCTCTTGATTTTCTATTTGTAGATAACGCAGCAATGCAAATGATTTTGAACCCAAAACAATTTGATGTTATTCTTACCGAAAATTTATTTGGAGATATTATTTCAGACGAAGGCAGTGTAATTGGGGGCTCGATAGGATTATTGGCTTCGGCATCTGTGGGTGATAAAAGTGCAATGTTTGAACCAATTCACGGTTCGTATCCACAAGCAACAGGAAAAGATATTGCCAATCCAATTGCTGCTATTTTGAGTGCGTCAATGTTATTAGATCATTTCGGACTTTTTGCTGAATCAGAAAGTATTAGAAAAGCCGTTGAAAAGGCGTTAGAATTTAATATTGTAACACCTGATTTGAATGCCATTAGAAATTACGGAACCAATTACGTAGGCGATGCAATTGCAAGTACAATCATAAACAGTGAAGAATCAAACGGTTATATCAATCACGAAAATATAAATTTGGGGAAATCCATATTTTTTTAAAGATAGTTTTTTAGTTTTAGTTTTTTTAGGGGAAAGGAGTCTTGAGCAATCAAGGCTCTTTTTTTGTGGTTTTGTTTCTATTGGTATAAAGCACTAATCTTCTGCCACAACACTTCGTCAAAATCAGACAAGGCTAAATTCTCAGAATCGGCGGCATCTCCCATTCGGATAACAACCATTTTTTTACTTGGAATTACATAAATTTTCTGATCGTCTTTACCCAAAGCCATAAACATATCGTTCGGAGCCGATGAAATTAAACTTCCATTAAATTGTAATTGTGTTTGTGGTAAATGAAAACTTGATTTACCGTTCAGCCACCATAAATAGCCATAAGATAAATTAATATTTTGAGAAGTACTTGTAGCTTGATTTAAATAAGTTGAATTAATCACTTGAGTTCCATTCCAATTTCCATTATTTAATGCTAATAATCCAAAACGAGCCATACTTCGAGTCGTACTGAAATAAATTTTTAAGCCTAAATTAACTCCAGTTCCAGCATACCAAAATCCATTTGAACCCATTCCAATTTTATCTCTCAATTTGGTGTTGAAATAGTTATTCCAACTTTGTCCTGTTGCTTGTTGAACTACGTCTTGAAGTTTTACATATACATTATGATACGCCCATCGAGACCCTGAATCCGCAACATATTGAAGATTGCTTGGCGAAACATTATCTCCCAAAGTATCATCTAATCCTGAATTCATCATTAATAAATTTTTGCAAGTAATTAGATTTTCTTTCGCTAAAGGCGCGCTTGTCCAACCTGTTCCTAAATAATCTGAAACCTTATTATTGGTATTAATAAATCCTTCTTGTTCCGCAATTCCCGTTACGGTTGACGTTAAAGTTTTCCCCGCACTGTTCCATTTCCAAAGTGTTGTTGCTGTGTGTCCGTTGAAATAATTTTCCATTACGATTTTACCATTTACAAGAATTATAAATGATTTGGAATTTTTTAATTCTAAATAATCTAAAAGTGGTTGTACTGCATTTTGATTCCAATTTAAAGATGCAATTGATTGTGTTTCCCAAGTTGTACTTCCGTCAATAGGAGGGAAGTAGTTGGTTTCGACTGTAGCATTATTGTCTTTAGAACAGCTTAATAATACAAATACTATTGCTAATAAAAGAAAATTTATATTTTTCATAATTAGAGTTTGAAATAGGACTTTAAAAATAGGAATAAGTTTAATATAATTTGTTTTTTAATTAAAAAAAAATGTCTTTTAAAATTTAGAATAAAGTAAATTTGTAGAAATGTATATTCTTATGAAAAAAATTGTTGTACTCCTTTTTATTTTTGTTTTTTCTGCCTGTCATCAAAAGATTACGAAAAATGACATTTCTAAATTGAACGGATACTGGGAAATTGAAAAAGTGATTTTGTCTGATGGAACTAAAAAAGATTATACTTATAATGAGTCTTTTGATTTTTTTAAAGTTACTGATAATAAAGGATTTAGAAAGAAAGTGATGCCGCAATTGGACGGGCGATTTTTAGTAAATGACCAATTTGAAAAAATTGAAATTACTTTTGAAAACGATATTGCGTATATCAATTATAGTACGCCTTATGCAAAATGGAAAGAGGAAATTGAATCGCTTTCAAGTGATAAATTGGTGATTATAAATGCCTCAAAAGCGAAATATTATTATAAAAAAACAGCACCTGTAAATATCTTGGGAGATGGCAAAACGACTAAATAACGAAAGTTCGATTGGGGATGTTTTAAAAGAAATAATCCAAAGTAACAAATTGCAACCCGGAATGGATCAGGTTTCTGTGAAAGAGGCGTGGGTTTCGTTGATGGGAAATGGCGTGAATAGTTATACAAAAAATGTAACTTTGAAAGGAAGTACCTTATATGTAGAATTAACTTCTTCTGTTTTGCGGGAGGAATTGGGTCATGGAAAATCTAAAATTATCGCTATGATAAATGAGGAATTGCGTCGTGATATTGTGAAAGATGTTGTTTTGCGGTAGGATTTAGAAGTTTAAAGTTTAAAGTTTAAAGTTTTTGCCACAGATTTTCACGGATTAAACGGATTTTAAAAGGATTTCCTAAAATTTATTTACTACCAGATTTTTCAGTTACGCCCTTTTTTGTGTGAGGGACGGCAGCGGAAATCCTTTGCGGAACGAAGTGGAGCAAAGATTGTAGCGTACTGCCCGACCGAGTTTATCGAAATAGTTGTAGCACCCAAATTCGTTAAAAACGAGGGCACACCCAAATTAAATTTAGTAGTTTAATTTCCGTCTTTATCAACAACTGGACGATTTTCTCTATTCGCTAATTCCCAAGCGATGGCAAAGGCGAATTGGGTTCTTTTGGCTAAAGCATCAAATTCTATTTTGTCTGGAGTGTCCGTTGCTTTGTGATAATCGGCGTGAACACCGTTGAAAAGGAAAACAGATGGGATTCCGTTTTTGGCAAAATTATAGTGATCGGAGCGATAATAAAATCGGTTGGGATCGTTTCTGTCATTAAAAGTATAATCGATGTTGAGGTTGATATAGTTCTTGTTGGCGGCTTCGCAAATGTTATATAAATCTGAAGAAAGGTAGTCGGAACCAATTAAATAAACGTAATTATTGGAGTCTTTATGGGCTTCGTCACGGCGTCCAATCATATCGATATTGATGTCGGTGATGGTGTTTGTCAATGGAAATAATGGGTTTTCAGTATAGAAACGGGAGCCATGAAGTCCGTGTTCCTCGCCAGTTACGTGCAGAAAAAGTATAGAACGTTTTGGACCTTGACCTTCA
>JBILPJ010000140.1:0-6130 GCA_044373975.1 Flavobacterium sp.
TTGCATATGAAACATAAATATAAGAAATCATAAAACCTAATGCCGTAAAATTGAGCAAATATTTTATTATTTTTTTCACGCTTATCTTATTTGTTGATTTTTTTTTCTCGTTTCTGCGGGTTGCTTGCCACTAACTTACATATATACTCAGTTTTTAAGCCAAAAATTGAGTATATCTATCTTTTTTGACTGTATATACTCAACTGTAGTTGCGTATTATTTTTTATAAATTATCAAAAGGCGATTTAATGTTTTGTATGTTTTTTGTACTTACATGGGTATAAATCTCAGTTGTTTTACTGCTACTATGTCCCAATAATTCTTGAATATATCTTAAATCGGTACCGCTTTCTAACAAGTGGGTAGCATAACTATGGCGAAGCCAATGCAAACTCACGGGTTTTTTAATTTCAGCTAATCTAATACTTTTTTTTAGAACTTCTTCTAAACTTCTGTCCGAATATTTTGTATTTTCTTGTTGTCCTTCAAAAAGCCATGTTTTAGGGAGGTATTGTTTATAATAGACTCTTAACATTTCAATTATTTTTTCGCTAATAGGGACTATTCTGTCTTTTTTCCCTTTTGATTGTTTTATAAACAGTAACTTTCTATCGGTTTGAATATCCTTAAAAGTCAAATTCAAAAGTTCACTTCTACGAAGTCCACAAGCATAAATTAGACTTAACATTGTTTTATGTTTCACATTTGTTAATGCCTCTAAAATGGCTTTCACTTCTTCTTTGCTTAATACATTAGGTAAAAGTTTGGACCTCTTAGGTCTGTGTATTTTATCAACCATTATCTTAGTTTCTCTAATGGTTTGAAAGAACAATTTAATGGCATTTACAATTTGATTTTGGTAGGATGCCGATAAATTGTTTTTCAATATATACTCGTTGTTGTATATAATTACATCCTCGTTGGTAATTTCAGCAACTGGTTTTTCTCTATAGAAAATCAAGAATGATTTCAACGCTTCGCTGTAGGTTTTAATTGTACTAGGACTGTAGCGCTTTGAAAGTAGCCATTGTTTGAATTTTTCTATTTGTAAAATACCTTCTGCAGAAGGAACGGTTTGAAAATGCAGTAGTATTTTAAACCGAATTCTATTTTCCTCAGTATCAGGAAGGTGCCAAACACCCATTGACTGACTCCATCGGGAGCCTTCAACGGTTTTTATCCGAGCAATTAACTCGGCATTTTTTTCAAAAATAATGGCTATTCTAACTGTTCCTTTGTGCTTGATTAATTTTGATTCCCATTTCATGGCGTTAATTTTTTATAAAGATAGGGATTGTTTATTTGGTAATTCGTTAATGCGGTTATTTGTTAGAAAGGGTTAATCGGTTATTTGTTCAATCGTTTAATCGTTGATTTTTTAAATAACCAAATAACCAAATAATTAGTCCCTCAGCCCCGATTACTTCACTATACTTTTATTTTAATTGGAGTTCAGTGAATTTCATTTAAGGCGGTATCCTCGCAGCGAAGCGAAGAGATATAGCCGAAAGCGGGAATTGCATCTCCAAATACAAGAGGACAATTCGCTCCAAATAATGAGGAAATGAAGCTTTTATTGAAGGTGTTGATTAATGTTTTGTAGTCGAAATGTTTGGGCAATAAAAAAGACTTCTTAGATAAAAAGACTTCTTAGATTTTAGAGAAATAAACTTATATATAACAAAAAACTCCAGATTGCTCTGGAGTTTTTTGTTATTTGAGTATTTATGAAAGGAATCTTTTAATCATTCAATTTTTAAATCTTAAATTCTTATTCTAAGTAGTCTAAAATCTAAAAATCTAAGAAGTCTAAATATTTATTCTTCCATTGTGTGATATACGTTCATCACGTCGTCATCTTCTTCGATTTTCTCGATTAATTTCTCAACGTCAGCCATTTCAGCTTCTGTTAGTTTTTTGGTTATTTGAGGAATGCGTTCAAAACCTGATGAAAGTATTTCTAAGTTTCTGTTTTCTAATTCTTTTTGGATGGTTCCAAAGCTGCCAAAAGGGGCATAGATTAAAATCCCGTCTTCGTCTTCAAAAACTTCTTCAGCACCAAAATCGATTAATTCCAATTCTAATTCTTCAGGATCCATTCCGTTGGCAGGAATTCGGAAGTTGCAGGTGTGATCAAACATAAATTCAACCGAACCTTGCGTTCCCATTGTACCGTTGCATTTATTGAAATAACTTCTAACATTGGCAACTGTTCTGTTGTTATTATCAGTAGCCGTTTCAACAAGAATCGCAATTCCGTGTGGTGCGTAACCTTCAAATAGTACTTCTTTATAGTTGGCGGTATCCTTATCGGTTGCTTTTTTGATGGCACGTTCTACGTTTTCTTTCGGCATATTGACTGCCTTAGAGTTTTGTATAACGGCTCTCAACCTTGAATTGGCTTCAGGATTTGGACCACCTTCTTTAACTGCCATTACAATATCTTTACCAATTCTGGTAAATGCTTTCGCCATTGCTGACCAGCGTTTCATTTTTCTACCTTTTCGGAATTCAAAAGCTCTTCCCATTTCTTATTTTTATTTAATTCTAAAATCAAAAGTCGTTAATCCTCAATCTTAAATCATTTCTTAACTATTGCAAAAATAACTTTTTCAATATCAATTGCCAACTTAAATTTTCCAATCTTTCAATCTTTCAATCTTTCAATCTTTGACCCTTTGTACCTTTGCCTCTTTTAATTTAATTTACTTCTTATAAAACGGCAATTTAATCACCTTTGCAGGAACATCATTTTTTCTAATTCTAATGAAAATCTCACTGTCCACGGCTGAAAAGGCTGTTGGCACATAACCCATTCCAATTCCGACATTCATTGATGGCGACATCGTTCCAGAAGTTACAATCCCAATTACAGTTCCATTGGCATCAACGATTTCGTAGTCGTGACGTGGCACTGCGCGTTCTTGCATTTCAAAAGCCACTAATTTTTTAGTTACACCTGCTTCTTTTTGTTGCTTCAAATTTTCTGAATTGGTAAACTCTTTTGTGAATTTAGTAATCCAACCCAATCCGGCTTCCAATGGCGAAGTCGTGTCGTTGATGTCGTTTCCATACAAACAGAAACCCATTTCCAATCGCAACGTATCACGAGCTGCCAATCCGATTGGTTTGATTCCAAAAGGTGCACCCGCCTCAAAAACTTTATTCCAAATGGTTTCAACTTGGTCATTTTTGCAATAAATCTCAAATCCACCAGAACCAGTATAACCAGTTGCAGAAATAATTACGTCATTAAAACCTGCAAAATCCGCTACTTCAAAATGATAATAAGCAATTGCCGACAAATCAATTGACGATAATGATTGCATTGCTTCAACGGCTTTAGGACCTTGAATTGCCAACAAAGAATAGTCGTCAGAAAGGTTTTTCATTGCAACACCCAAATCATTGTGCGCCGAAATCCAATTCCAATCTTTGTCAATATTCGAAGCATTTACAACCAATAAATATTCATCCTCCTTCATTTTATAGACTATTAAATCATCTACAATTCCGCCATCATTATTTGGCAAACAAGAATATTGTGCTCTTCCAATTGTTAAAGTTGCCGCATCATTTGAGGTAACTTTTTGAATTAAAGCCAATGCATTTGAACCCGTAAGTAAAAATTCCCCCATATGAGAAACATCAAAAACACCCACAGCATTTCGCACCGTTTCGTGTTCGGCATTGACACCTTCATATAAAATCGGCATATTGTAACCTGCAAACGGAAGCATTTTTGCTCCTAAACTTTCGTGGATGTGCGTCAGCGCTGTATTTTTCATTGTCTTGATAGCTTTTATTTAGTGCGGCTAATTTATTGATTTTTTATGGAGTGACAATGTTTTTTTTGGAGCTTTTTCCAGCTATTCGTTTCAATCCACGTTATTGTTTCGTGCCTCACAATAACGTGGGATTTCCACTTCTATCTGGGCTATGGGTTTTCGTTTAACGAGAACGAATTGATTTTTAATTGAAGTTTTTTGAAGTTTAGAACTATTGCAAAGTATTCATTTTCTAATATTTAACGTTTCAAAAACGCTTTAAATTCTTCGTAGGTTTTAATTTTAATGCTCAACTTTTCCTTATTCAACACACTTTCAATTTGGGTTGGAATAGGAAGTTTTACATTTAAAATCGGTTCAACCACGTCTAAAAACTTAATTGGATGCGCCGTTTCAAGGAAAATCCCAATTGAATTCGGATGATTCTGTAATTCTTTTTTCAAACCAAGATACCCAACTGCGCCGTGAGGTTCGGCAATATAACCTGAATTTTTATAAATTGTTTGCAAAGCAATTTCAGTTTCTGCATCTGTAAATGAAAACGAAGAAAAGTCTTTTTTGAATTCCGCCAAATCATTTTTATACATTTCTTGAATCCGAATAAAATTACTTGGATTTCCAACATCCATTGCATTGGAAATCGTTGCTTTCGATGGTTTCGGATCGTACAATCCTGCTTCTAAAAAGCGTGGAACGGTATTGTTTACATTGGTAGAAGCTACAAAATGTTCAATTGGTAATCCTAATTTTTTTGCGATGATTCCAGCACAGATATTACCAAAATTACCACTTGGGCAAGAAAATATAAGCGGTTTATTTTCTGATTTCAATTGCTTGTAAGCAAAGAAAAAATAAAACATTTGTGGCAACCAACGGGCAATATTGATGGAATTTGCAGAGGTTAAATTTTTATAATCTAAACTTTCATCCAAAAAAGCTTTTTTAACCATATCCTGACAATCATCAAAAACACCTTCAACTTCAAGTGCTGTAATGTTTTGTCCCAAAGTTGTCAATTGCCGTTCTTGTATGTCACTAACTTTTCCCGAAGGATATAAAATGACTACATCAACGCCTTCAACACCTAAAAAACCACTAGCAACAGCACCTCCAGTATCTCCTGAAGTAGCAACAATTACTGTGTTTTTTGCTCCTTTTTTAAGTCCCGATACTTCGGGATTAAAATACGCTAAACAACGAGACATAAATCGTGCTCCCACATCTTTGAACGCCATTGTAGGTCCGTGAAATAGCTCTAGCGAATAAATATCGTTTTCAACTTTCACTAATGGGAAATCAAAACACAAAGTTTCAGCGATAATTTGCCTTAAATTTTCCTCAGGAATCTCATCTCCTACAAATTGCTGAATTGCTCGAAAAGCAATTTCTTCGTTTGAAAGTGTTTCTATTTTTTCAAAAAAATCAGAGGAAATAGGGGAGAGGCTTTCAGGAAAATACAAACCTCTATCAGGTGCTAATCCTTGAATAACAGCTTCTTGAAAAGAAACTTTTGGTGCGTTATGGTTTAAACTGTAATATTTCATTTTTATATAGCTATATGCAGAATGCTTTATGCAATAAGCTTTGCCTATTGCATAAAGCATATTGCTTTTAAATTATTTTAACTCCTTCTGAATTTACTTTTGAAACGTGAATTTCATAAGGCAATTCCATTTCATCGTAAACGGTACTAATTGCTTTTGCAATTTTATTGGCGATTTCAATTCCTTTGCTCAAGGCAAATATTGAAGGTCCTGAACCAGAAATCCCAGATCCCAAAGCACCATTTTCTAAAGCAACTTTTTTAATCACATCAAATTTAGGTATAAAAGGGCCTCGCAAGGGTTCCACAATTTCGTCGTGAAGTGAACGTCCAATTAATTCATAATCAGAAGTATAAAATCCTGCAATTAATCCTCCCAAGTTTCCCCATTGCACAATGGCACTTTTTAAAGGAATCATTGGCTGTAAAACGGCACGCATTTCTGAAGTTTTCAGTTCAATTTGTGGATGAATTACTGTCGCATACAATTCAGAAGGACTTTCTATTTTAATTATATCTAATGGAATTGTACTGCGAACTAGTGTTATTCCACCTAAAATGGCGGGT
Organism: Flavobacterium sp.; assembly: GCA_044373975.1. Lineage (GTDB taxonomy): Bacteria > Bacteroidota > Bacteroidia > Flavobacteriales > Flavobacteriaceae > Flavobacterium. The sequence goes on from JBILPJ010000140.1 coordinate 5,899, forward strand.
GCAACATTATCTGCGTGTTCGCTTCCGCTTGCAATTGCTTCGCCTTTCATTGCAAAAGCAACCAATTCTTTTCGTGTGAATGGTTTTCCAACTAATTCATTTATTCCGAAAACTGCTCCTGCCGCGCTTGCTGCCGAACTCCCAATTCCACTTCCAGCTTTTATGTTTTTGTAGATTTCAATATCAAAACCAAATTCATAGTCAATGACTGCTAAAAGTGCCAAAGCAGCAA
>JBILPJ010000141.1:0-6119 GCA_044373975.1 Flavobacterium sp.
GTGACTTCCATAAAATGGAATGTGAAACGGTAATTTTGCAATTTCATCAAACGAAGATAAATCGTCTGCCCAAAGGAATCCTTTTTGTCTTAATTCAAAAGCTGACGGGAAAAATTGAAACGAAGCATACATAAACGGCAACTGAATTAATGCAGGAATACAACCAGCCATTGGGTTCACCCCTGCTTTATTGTATAATTTCATTGTTTCTTGTTGCTTTTTCGCTGGCTCTTTTTTAAATTTCTCACCCAATTCTGTAATTTCTGGACGCAATACTTTCATTTTTGCTTGAGACAAAAACGACTTATATGTAATTGGCGACATTGCAATTTTTATCAGAATTGTGAATACGATAATCGCAATTCCATAAGAAATATAAGAACTTAAAAATCCGAATAACGGAATGAAAATAAATTTGTTTATCCATCCAAAAATTCCCCAACCCAAAGGAATAATTTTTTCAATATTCTTGTTGTAACTATTTAAAATTTTATAATCTGAAGGTCCAAAATACCAATTCATTTTATAGTTAACTTCTCCGTTTGCAAATGCCAAAGGCACGTTAGCATTGAATTGCTTGATAAAAATTGTATCTTTGTTTTCGTCAACAACTAAATTATTAGATTTTAAAACCGCTTTCGCAAATGGCGTATCGGTTAATAAAATTGCAGAAAAGAAATGTTGTTTGAAAGCAATGAATTTTACATTATCAAGCGTTTCTTCTTGGTTGTTACCATCACTAACATTATTGAATTTTTCGTCGCCGTATTCATAATTAAGTAAGGTATATCTGTTTTCATAAGAGATACTTTTCTCAGTTCTGAAAGTTTTCAAATCCCACTCTAAATCCAATGGTTTTGAAGTATTTAAAACTTTATTTAAACCTTGAGAGCGAAGATCAAAACCAATCATATAATCGTTTGGTTTCAATGTATATTGGTATTCCAAAAATTCATTTGCACCAGATTTCAAACGCATCGTTAGAATTTGATTGGCACCAACTTTCGTTAATGTTGGTTCAAAAAATAACTCTTTCGTGTTTAATGTATGATTGTCATTGGTAACTAATTGAATGTTTAAATTTGAATTATTGTCTTTAATCAATTCAACTAATTCACCTGAACCTTTCTTGAATTTTTCAAAATTTTTCAAAATTGCCTCAACAATATAACCTCCTTTATTAGCGATTTTAATGCGAACGAATTCATTTTCAATTGTTGTAACCGTATCTTTTGCAGAGGGTAACGTTGCAGAATAAGCAAAATTCCCTAAAGATTTTTTAAGTTTTGCCATTTGCAAAGTATCTCCAACAGTTGCGGCAACAGTAGCAATTACAGCTTGTTTCGCAACGACTTGTTTTGATTTATCAGCTGCAACAACTAGTTCCTTTTTAGCTTTTTCAGCAGCAATCTCTTTTTCAGTAGGCTGATTTTGGTACATCATCCAAATCAAAATTCCAAAAATTAAAACGAAGCCAATGATTGAATTGAGGTCTAATTTCTTATCTTCCATTATATAGTATTACTATTATTTAATTTTATAATTCAGCGAAATTACTATTTTTTTTTCGCTTTAACGGTTGCTGCCACAAAACTCACAAAAAGTGGGTGCGGATTGTCAACCGTGCTTTTGTATTCTGGATGGTATTGCACCCCAATAAAAAATGGATGGTTTTCTATTTCTACAATTTCTACCAATCCTGTATCTGGATTGACTCCCGAAGCTTTTAATCCTGCTTTTTCTAATGCTTCAAGATAATCTCCATTAAATTCATAACGATGACGATGGCGTTCTAAAATACTGGTTTTACTGTATATTTTGTGTGCCAAAGTATTTTCTTTAATATCACATTTCCAAGCACCAAGACGCATCGTTCCACCTTTATCTGTGATGGTTTTTTGCTCTTCCATCAAATCGATAACTGGATTTGAAGTGCCTTCATCCATCTCCGTAGAATTGGCGTCTTTCAATCCTAAAACAGTTCTTGAATATTCAATAACTGCCATTTGCATTCCCAAACAAATCCCTAAAAAGGGAATATTATTTTCTCTTGCATAGCGAACCGTTTCTATTTTCCCTTCAATTCCTCGACCTCCAAAACCAGGTGCAACGAGAATTCCGTCTAAATCTTTCAGTTTTTCATTTGCATTGGAAGCATCTAAATATTCCGAATGAATGGAAACCACATTAACTTTCGTTTCATTTGCAGCTCCTGCGTGAATAAATGCTTCTAAAATGGACTTGTAAGAATCTTGTAATTCTACATATTTTCCAACCAAACCAATATTTACAGAATGTTTTGGGTTTTTTAATCTACTTAAAAAAGTATTCCAATTTTTTAAATCTGGGGCTGATTTTATAGGTAAATCTAATTTCTTCAAAGCAACCACATCAAGACCTTCTTCAAGCATCAAAATTGGCACTTCATAAATAGTTGAAGCATCAATAGATTGAATCACTGCTTCGCGTTTTACATTGCAAAACAAGGCTAATTTATTTCTTAATTCCTCAGACAATTCGTGCTCAGTTCTGCAAACTAAAATATCTGCTTTTATACCACTTTCCATCAATGTTTTAACGGAATGTTGTGTTGGTTTAGTCTTTAATTCTCCGGCTGCAGCCAAATAAGGAACCAATGTTAAATGAATAACAAGTCCGTTATTTTCGCCTAATTCCCATACCAACTGCCGCACCGATTCGATGTAGGGCAAGGATTCAATATCACCAACAGTTCCACCGATTTCAGTGATTACAATATCAAAATTACCTGAATTGCCAAGCAATTGCATTCTTTCTTTGATTTCATTGGTAATATGAGGAACAACTTGTACGGTTTTTCCTAAAAATTCACCTCTTCGTTCCTTTTCAATTACCGAAAGATACACTCTTCCTGTGGTAACATTATTTGCTTGTGAAGTGGGAACATTCAAGAAACGCTCATAATGTCCTAAGTCCAAATCGGTTTCTGCACCGTCATCTGTAACGTAACATTCTCCGTGTTCATAAGGGTTTAGGGTTCCTGGATCCACATTGATATACGGATCAAATTTTTGAATTGTAGTGCGATATCCTCTTGCTTGCAATAATTTTGCTAAAGAAGCTGCGATAATTCCTTTTCCTAAAGAAGAAGTAACTCCGCCAGTAACAAAAATATATTTCGTTTGAGCCATTGTATAGTGTGTTGTTGTTGTTTAAAAAACTTGGCAAAAGTACGAAAATAATTAGATAATGCGGTAATTTATAACATTACATAAATAAAAAAATAGTAGCTATTGCGAACCCAATAATTAATTGATTTTTCCCAATTTACGACTTCGGATATTTCTTTCTTATATTCCGAATTAATTCCTCCAAACCGTTTAATTTCAACTCATAAACTAACTGCAATTGTTCGCCTAATTGCCCTTTTGGGAAACCTTTATTGCTATACCAAACCACATAATATTCTGGCAAATCAATTAAATGCCAGCCTTCATATTTGCCGAAAGGCATTTTTGTATGGGCTAAAGTGATTAATTTTTGCTGGTTTTCGTCCAAAATTACTTCCAATTAAAAGTAATGACTTTCTTGATATCTGGGTGCAAACTATAATAAACTGGGCACGTCATTGCAGTACGCTCCAAAATAGTTTTGGTTTTATCATCGACTTCCACTGTGATGTAAAAAACAATATGAATTTCAGAAATTCTTCTTGGCTCAGCCGCCATAATTTTTGTGATTTCGGCTGTAGAATTAGAAAGATTTACATTCATCTCGGCAGCTTTAATTCCCATCACGGTAAACATACAACTCCCTAAACCATTGGCAACGGTGTCTGTGGGTGAAAAAGCAGCTCCTTTTCCATTGTTGTCAATTGGGGCATCCGAAATAATTTCTGATCCCGATTGAAGATGAATTGAGGAAGTCCGTAATTCTCCTAAATAAGTGATTTTTGAAGTCATTATTCTGCTTGTTTTATGGTTAAATCGGTGTCGTAATACAAAATGTAAATCCCTTTATTGCTATAACTTTCCGAACTATTTTTACTATAACTGAATTTATTTTCTATTTGTTCTGTAGCAACATTTTCCGAAGTTTCCTGATAATTTTTATCTTGAGACAATCGTAATAAGGTGTCAAATGTCAAATCAAACCCACGAATTGCGAATTGATTTGGAAATACTTTATTCACTTTTTTGAAATCATTTCTAAAAATATCAGCTTCTGGCGAAAGGTTTTCACGAACAATTGAAGGATATAACATTTTTAATTTTGTCAAACGAGTCATATCAATTTCATCAAAATCCAACGTCGGATTAGCTTCTAAAATCACCAATTGCACTTGATAATCTGGCATTAAAGCCAACATCGCATTGGTTGTAGCCAAAATCACATTTGTTTTTTGAGAATCTAAAATCACATAATTCATCTTGTTTTTTACAAACAATTTTTTCAAACTGTCTTTTGAAATGCTTCCCTTTTCATTGAAGCCAACTATTTTAATTCCTTTTTTACTTTTGATAAAAAATTCTTTTAAAGTAGTTTTTTTAGCGTCAATTACCGCAACTATATTTCCATTTTTTTTATAAATATAATCTAACATTGCTGCCTTAGAATCGTCATTTGAAGGCATCGATTGGTACAAATTAGGAAATGATTTACCCATTTCTTTTGATAAAGGTGAAATCACTAGGATATTATTTTCACTTACCAATTCGGCTAATTTTTCAACATTTGTTTGATAAAAAGGACCAATAATAGCATCGGCATTTTGAAGATTATTCTGTTCTACCAATCCTGAAATTGCTGATGAATTCTTAGTTTCTTCGGAATCTAAAATCCGAATATTGACATTTAAACCCATTACTTTTGCAGAATCAATTGCCATCAAAACGCCTGAATAAAAGTCCAAAGTCATATTCAGAAATTTGTCTTTTTTCAATTTTGACGCAACCGAATTTAAACTGTCATTTTCGATTTTTGAAATGTTAAATGGCAATAATAAAACCAATTCTTTGGCATTTTGAGAAGTACTACTTTTTATTAATTTAGCAACTACTTTATTCGACTTTGAAACTTCCTCAATTTTTATAGTTTTAGGCGTTACAACTACTTTTGGTTGTTCTTTTGAAACGAATTTTTCCTTTGCACCACTCACAATCAACTTGAAACCAATTGGCAAACCCAAAACAATTTCAGGATTTAATTGCTCCAATTGTTCCACAGTCAATCCATATTTATTTGCAATAGCATATTTAGTTTCCTTTGGCAAAACTTCGTGATAAATAATTTTATCAGAAACTTTTACGGTAGTTTTAACCGCTGGTTTCAATGCCGATTTTGATGGAATAACAAGCATTTGACCAATTTTCAAACCTTCCTTTAAAGCGTCTTTATTGGCAATTTCTAAATCTTCAACCGAAACAGCATATAATTTTGAAATGCTATAAACCGTTTCTTTTGCAAGAACTTCGTGCGTTTTTGGATTGCCTTTTGAAGTAGAAACTGCAGGTGTTTTTAGTTTTGAAATAGGAATCAACAATACCGAATTCAATTGAACTCCGCTTTGAGCATCAGGATTTAAATTATAAATATCTGAAGGCGAAACTTTATATTTCAGAGCAATTTGCGTAATCGTTTCCCCTTTGAGAACGGTATGTTTGGTATAATTCTGCCCAAAAAGTGACATCGTAAAAACCAAAACAAGAATGTAAATTACTCTTTTAAACATAGCTATAATTTTTAAAATTCAATTGTAATGCTGCTATTCCCACTCAATAGTTGCTGGTGGTTTCGAGCTAATATCATAAACAACTCTGTTTACACCCGGCACTTTATTGATAATATCATTGGAAACTTTCATCAAGAAATCGTACGGTAAATGTACCCAATCTGCGGTCATTCCATCCGTTGATTCCACTGCGCGAAGTGCCACCACTTTTTCATAGGTACGCTCATCGCCCATTACTCCCACACTATTCACAGGAAGTAAAATTGCGCCCGCTTGCCAAACTTTGTCGTACAATCCCCAAGATCTCAAACCGTCAATAAAAACGGCATCAACTTCTTGCAAGATACGAACTTTTTCTGGTGTAATATCGCCCAAAATACGAATTGACAATCCTGGTCCTGGAAAAGGA
>JBILPJ010000142.1:0-6117 GCA_044373975.1 Flavobacterium sp.
AAAATAATTAAAAATTAACAGTTGTTGTCCCGATTAAAATCGGGACTAACTTCTAATAACAAAGGACAACAACATGGAACTTATATTAAGACAAGACGTACAAAATTTAGGATTTAAAGATGATGTAGTAACTGTAAAAAATGGTTACGGTCGTAACTTTTTAATACCTCAAGGTCACGCACATTTAGCTACTTCTTCTGCAAAGAAAGTATTGGCTGAAAACCTAAAACAAAGAGCTCACAAAGAAGCTAAAGTTGTTAACGATGCCAAAGCATTAGCAGAAGCGTTGAAAGCAATTGAAATTAAAATATTCGCAAAAGCAGGTGGAGAAAAATTATTCGGTTCAATCACGAATATTGATATCGCTGCAGCTTTAGCAAAAGGTGGTCAAGAAATTGACAGAAAATTCATCACTAGTGGAATCGTAAAAAGAACAGGAAAATATACTGCTTCTGTTCGTTTACACAGAGATGTAATAGTTGAATTAGCTTATGAAATTGTTGCTGAAAAAGCATAATTTCTAAATTCATATAATTGAATCCCGATGAAAATCGGGATTTTTTTTGTTTAATCTGAACTTGTTTCAGATTCTCTAATTATTGTATAACTCATCTTGAAAAGATGATAAAATAAATGCAGCATAAATGAAATACTCTCGACTTACCAAAGAGCAATTTGAAGAAATGCACACCGAATTCATTAATTTTCTTTCTACTCAAGCTATTGATAAAGCGGAATGGGACAAAATTAAAGTAGAACAGCCTGAAATCGCCGAACAAGAATTGGATGTTTTTTCTGATTTAGTTTGGGAAGGCGTACTTTCAAAAACCGAATATTTAGAGCATTTCTCAAAAAATCATATTTTCCTTTTTCAATGTTTTGATACTTATGTAAAATCGATAGTTTTGAAATCATTGGTTCCAGAAACTAATTTTTTGACAAAAGAAGGTTTGCAATGGTTGAGCGACAATATGTTTACCGAAACAATTGAAATGAAAATTGGCAAAAAAGAATTTACAGAAGATAGAAATCAATCGCTCTTTGAATTGATTCAGCAAGGTTCTTTCTTGAGTGACGGACAACTATTCAAACAAGTAAATTCTATTATTGAATCTTAAATTTTCAGAATAACTTCGGTTCATAAATTAAACTTTGTAACTTTGTTAAATGGATATTCAAAATACGATTCTACAATTACGAGAAGAGTTAAACCAGCACAATTATAACTATTATGTGTTGGATAAACCTACGATTTCTGACCTTGAATTTGATTTAAAACTAAAACAACTTCAAGATTTAGAACATCAATATCCTGAATTTTTTGATGAAAATTCCCCTACACAGCGCGTTGGTGGAACGATTACAAAAAACTTTAAAACCGTTCAACACGACTACAGAATGTATTCTTTGGATAATTCCTATTCCAAAGAAGATTTGATTGAATGGGAAAAACGAATCCAAAAAGTTTTGGGTGATGTTCCCTTGGAATATGTGTGCGAATTGAAATATGACGGTGCATCAATAAGTATTACTTATGAAAATGGAGAATTAAAACGAGCGGTTACTCGTGGCGATGGTTTTCAAGGCGATGATGTTACCAATAATATTAAAACGATAAAGTCGATTCCGTTAAAATTAAAAGGCAATTTCCCCGATAAATTTGATGTTCGTGGAGAAATAATTCTACCGTTTGCTGGTTTTGAAAAGATGAACCAAGAGCTTATGGATCTTGGCGAATTGCCGTATTCAAATCCTAGAAATACAGCCTCAGGAAGTTTAAAATTACAGGATAGTGCTGAGGTTTCAAAGCGTCCTTTGGATTGTTTGTTGTATTTTATAATAGGTTCAAATTTGCCCTTTCGTTCTCAAATTGAAAGTTTAGAAAGTGCCAGAAATTGGGGTTTTAAAGTCCCAAACGAACCCAAATTAGCTCGGAATTTAGATCAAGTATTTCAGTTCATAGATTTTTGGGATGTTCACCGACATAAATTGCCTTATGAAACGGATGGAGTTGTGGTGAAAGTCAATCAATTTCAACACCAAGATGAATTGGGTTTCACAGCAAAATCGCCTCGTTGGGCAATGGCATACAAGTTCAAATCGGAACAAGTATCTACTCGATTAAATTCGATTACGTATCAAGTTGGTCGAACAGGAGCAATTACGCCTGTTGCCAATTTAGAACCTGTTCAATTGGCGGGAACTATTGTAAAACGTGCTTCTTTGCACAATGCCGATCAAATTGAAAAATTGGATATTCGTATTGGCGATGAAGTCTTTGTTGAAAAAGGTGGTGAAATTATTCCTAAAATTATAGCGGTTGATTTAAGCAAGCGTCCAATAAATTCAATTCCTACATTATATATTACTCATTGTCCTGAATGTCAAACAGAATTAGTGCGTTCAGAAGGTGAAGCCAACCATTATTGCCCTAATTTTTATGGTTGTCCGCCTCAAATTATTGGAAGAATTCAGCATTTCATTTCTCGAAAAGCGATGGATATTGAGGGACTTGGCGGAGAAACAGTTGCTTTATTATTCAATAACGGTTTGGTTCATAATTATGCCGATTTATACAAATTAACAGTTTCGCAGATTTTGCCATTGGAAAGAATGGCTCAGAAGTCGGCAGAGAATTTGGTTAAAGGTGTTGAAAATTCTAAGAACGTGCCATTTGAAAATGTTTTATTTGCACTTGGAATTCGATTTGTTGGGGAAACGGTAGCGAAAAAATTAGCCAAACATTACAAAAATATTGACGCTTTAAGCAAAGCCACTTTTATGGATTTGGTTTTGGTTGATGAAATAGGAGAACGAATTGCGCAAAGTGTACTTGACTTTTTTGAAAACCCAATTAATAAAGAGATTATTGAACAATTAAAAATACAAGGAGTTCAGTTTGAAATTGTTGAAAAGATAAATCCTAATGCAACCGATAAACTAACTGGAAAAACCTTTGTGGTTTCAGGTGTTTTTGAGAAATTTTCTCGTGATGATTTGAAAAAAGCCATAGAAGATAACGGCGGTAAAGTAGGAAGTTCCATTTCAGCTAAAACAGATTACGTTGTAGCCGGCGATAATATGGGGCCTGCAAAACTTGACAAAGCAAATTCATTGAAGATTCCAATTATTTCTGAGGATGATTTTATCGAAATGCTAAATTAAAACTGTAATTTAATAAAGATGATTATATAACAAAAGAGCTTCCAAATCGGAAGCTCTTTTCGTTATTTGTCATTATCTTTTAAGAGAAAAATGCGATTTAAAAATTTTAATTTCCCCAGTCGTAGGTTCTTTATAATCAATTGTAAACCAGTAATCAGAAGAAGTTAGGTTTTGACCGTTAAAGCTTCCATCCCAACCGTTACTTCCAGCGCTTATTTGCTTGATTAATTTCCCATATCTATCATATATATTTACTTTATCTGTAGAACTTAATCCGATGATATTCCACGTGTCATGAATTCCATCACCGTTTGGAGTGAAATAAGTAGGGTAGCCAACAACATTTACTGTAAGTGGTAAATCGGTACATCCATTTACGTCTGTTACTACTATTGAATGCGTTCCAGGTTCAACGTTTGTAAAAATATTTGACAATTGCATAGGACCATCATCCATTGAATAGTAGAAAGTTGCCGTTCCGTCTGGTACGGTTACTTTTATAGTTGCATTATCACTAAAAGCTAATGTTTGTATATAAGTAACAGATGTTCCTGGTGATGAAGGTGTAACAATTGCGGCGGTCAATTTAGACACACATCCTGTTAATGTATTGGTCACTAAAACAGAATAGGGTCCTGCTACATCCGCTTCAAGTGTTGCTCCAACTTCGCCATTAATAATAACGCCATTTAAATACCATACAAAATCAAAGTCTGTTGGGTTTAATTGTGTATCTAATAAATAGTTTTTAAATGAAATATTTGTTATTGCATCAACGCAAATTATTCCATTTTCTATTAATGGTTTAGGTAATGGATTAACATTAATAGTTATATTCAATGGCGTTCCTGAACAATTAGTAGCTTCAGGCGTAACCGTATAAACCGCTGTCCCTGCATTAGTATCAGCTTCTAAAATATCATTTATTGTATTTCCAGTACCTATTTGTGCTCCTGTAACCCCAGTTGTTGCAACTGTCCAAGAAAATGTTGTTGCTGGAATACTTGGAAACAAGGAAATATTTGGTGACTCTCCACTACAGATTGTTGCCATTGTAGAACCAAATACTTCAGGTGTTGGATTAACCACAATTGTTACAGTAATTGGATTTCCAGAACAACCATTAGATGTAGGTGTAATTGTGTAAGTTACCGTTCCTGTATTTATTCCAACGGTACTTAACAATTGTAAAATTGTAGTACCATTTCCAGAAGATGGTCCGAAAAGTCCAGATTGATTAACTGTCCAAGCAAATGTTGTTCCCGCTACAGTACTACTTAATGATATATTTGTTGACATTCCAGAGCAAATTGTATTTGATATTACATTTGCGGAAGCAACAGGAATTGGATAAACATTTGCGGTTGCAAGTGCTGGAATACCTGGACAACCATTCATAATAGGAGTTATCGAATAAATTGCTTCTCCATTATTGATACTTGTTGCTGTTAAAGTTTGTGAAATAGTATTTCCAAAACCATCAGAAGCTCCTGAAATATTTGTACCAATTGCATTCCAACTATAAGTTGTTCCAACTACATTGCTACTTAATCCAAATGAAGTACTATTTCCAGAGCAAATATTATTTATTGTTGTAGATAATGTGATTACTGGAGTTGGATTAACTATTATAGTTTCTAATTTTACTGGACCAAAGCAAGTACCTACATTTGCCATTATCGAATAAGTAACACTTCCAGGTACTATCCCTGTTGCAGTTGCATTATCTGAGATTATATTTCCACTTCCAGCGGTCGCTCCTGAAACCAAATTAGAACTTTCTGTCCAATTAAAAGTTGCATTTGTAATATTACTTGAAAGTGAAATTCCTGTCGATTGCCCTGAACAAATATTAGGGGAAGCAACAATGGTATTCACTAATGGAATTGCGGTAACTGATATTAAAACTGTTCCTGTTTCAAGTTTACTACAAGTAGAAGTCCCAGATGAAATAACACTTACCAAATCATAAGTTGTGTCTGAATTTAATGCTCCCGTTGAAATCGATTTCACTCCTAATCCATCTAAAACAACTGTTTGGTTTGCACCACGATTAACTGTGTAAGTTACAATTGCATTGGGTGTTCCCGAAAAATCAATCATTGTTGTAGCACCAAAACAAATAGTTGTTGTTCCAGAAATTGCTGCTTTTGGCAACGGATTTACATTTACTGTTGCTGTTATTGGCAAACCTGAACAACCTCCCAAAGTTGGAGTTATGGTGTAAACCGCAGTTCCTTGAATCGTTCCAGAATTGGTTAATTGTTGTGTAATTAAAGAACCATTTCCAAAAGATGTACCAGTTATATTATTTTCGACAACTGTCCAATCAAATGTTGTTCCTATAGAAGGACTTCCTAATGTAATATTTGTTGTATCCAACGAACAAAGCGTTACGGTTGGTATTGGATTTACAGTTGGAATTGGATTAATTATTACATTTGCATTTATATTTGAAACGGCTGCACATCCAGCACTTGCAGGAATTGTATAAGTTACAACGTAATTTCCAGGTGTACTTAAATTAGGAATAATATCACCATTTAAATTTAATGTTAATCCAGCAGGTGTTGAAAAATAAGTACCACCAGTGAAAGCAAAAGTTCCTGTTAATGTTACTGTTTGGGCTGTTGCCAATGTCGTACAAAACGAAGGACTTGAGTAGTTTATTCCTGCCGTTGGAACTGCTGTAACAATTACATTTGTAACAGTAGTTGAATCTGCCGCACAACCTGCACTTGCAGGAATTGTATAAGTAATTGTATGCGTTCCAGCTGAACTTGAATTAGGATTTATTTCTCCTGTATTTACATTTAATGATAATCCTGAAGAGTTAGAATAAGTTCCTCCAGTAAAGGCAGCAGTTCCTAACAAAGTAACAGCTTGCGCCAATGAATTGGAAGCGCAAAATGGAGTTGTAGCGTAATTAATAGTTGCAGTTGGAGCAGTTGT
>JBILPJ010000143.1:0-6099 GCA_044373975.1 Flavobacterium sp.
TGAAGTAACTATTATTGATGGCGGAAAAGAATTTCATTTCACAATGAGCGATGATTTCGACAACATATTAGACGGAGCTTTAGCCGCTGGTGCCGATTTGCCTTTTGCTTGTAAAGGCGGTGTTTGTAGTACTTGCCGATGCAAAATCATTGAAGGTTCTGCAGAAATGAAAGTCAATTATGCGCTGGATGAAAATGAAGTGGCAAAAAACTATATTTTGAGTTGTCAAGCTGTGCCAACATCTAAAAAAATTGTTGTTGATTTTGGAAATTAATATCGTTTTAAAGTTGGTTGAAAATACCCATTTTAAATCTAAATAAATAAATTATGTCAGAAAAAGAAGTAAAAAATTTAGAAGAATTATTCGATTTACGCATCGCAAATGATGAAAAAATAGAGCCTAAAGATTGGATGCCTGAAAAATATCGTAAAACTCATATTCGTCAAATTTCTCAACACGCACATTCTGAAATAGTTGGAATGTTGCCAGAAGGAAATTGGATAACACGGGCACCAACGTTACGAAGAAAAGTTGCTTTATTGGCAAAGGTTCAGGACGAAGCGGGACACGGATTGTATCTCTACAGCGCTTGCGAAACCTTAGGGATTTCTCGTGACGAATTGTACGAGCAATTGCATTCAGGCGAAGCAAAATATTCAAGTATTTTCAATTATCCAACGGTAACTTGGGCAGATATGGGTGCGATTGGATGGCTTGTGGATGGAGCTGCAATTATCAATCAAGTGCCGTTAACAGCGACTTCTTTCGGGCCTTATGCTCGAGCAATGGTTCGTGTTTGCAAGGAAGAAAGTTTTCACCAACGCCAAGGTTTTGAAATTATGATGGCTTTGACCAATGGAAGTCAGGAACAAAAAGACATGGCTCAAGATGCGTTGAATCGTTGGTGGTGGCCGTCACTGATGATGCTTGGACCAACAGATGCAGAATCAGTTCATACTGAACAGTCAATGAAATGGAAATTAAAGCGCAAAACGAATGACGAATTACGTCAACAATTTATTGATCAAACTGTTCCACAGGCTACTTTAATTGGTTTGACAATTCCAGATCCAAATTTAAAATGGAATGACGAAACCAAAAGATATGATTTTGGAGAATTGGATTGGGATGAATTTTGGCAAGTTGTAAAAGGTCACGGTCCTTGTAATAAAGAACGAATTTCAGCTAGAAAAAATGCTTGGGATAATGGAAAATGGGTTCGAGATGCAGCAATGGCTTACGCCGATAAACAAGCAGATAATCAATTTAAACACGCAATATAATTCATAAGATTATGAAAAATTGGCCACTTTGGGAAATATTTATAAGAAGTAAAAATGGATTAGAACACCGTCATTGCGGGAGTTTACACGCAAGTGATGCAACAATGGCATTGGAAAATGCAAGAGATGTTTACACTCGCAGAAGCGAAGGCGTGAGTATTTGGGTAGTTCCTTCCAATCAAATTACAGCTTCAAATCCAGAACATAATGCGGAATTATTTGAACCAGCAAACGACAAAATATACCGTCATCCAACATTTTACGAACTTCCAGACGAACTAAAACACATGTAATATGCAGAATAATTTAGTTCAATATATTTATGGAATTGCCGATAATACTTTGATTTTAGGGCAGCGTTTAGGAGAGCTTTGTGGTCACGGTCCAAGTTTAGAAACCGATATTGCAATGACAAATATCTCTTTAGATTTGCTTGGTCAAACGAGAAGCTATTTTCAATATGCAGCTCAAATTCTTGGTGATAATGCCACAGAAGATTCCGTTGCATTTCTCAGAAAAGAGAATGAATATAAAAATGTACTTTTAATTGAACAGCCAAATAAGGATTTTGCCTATTCAATTACGAAACAATTTTTATTTGATGTTTTTCACCTTTTGCTATTAGAAGAATTACAACAAAGTCAGGATATAATGTTGGCTGCAATTGCTAAAAAAAGCATCAAAGAAGTTAGCTATCACACCCGATTTTCATCCGATTGGATAAAACGTTTAGGAGATGGAACGGAAGAAAGTCACAATAGAATTCAAATGGCAATTGATAATTTATGGGAATTTACAGATGAATTATTTCACCAAACGGATGCAGATAAAGTAATGGTTTCTGAAAAAATAGGAGTTGATGTTACAAAACTAAAAGCACCTTATTATAAAAAAATAAGCGAAATTTTAGAAGAAGCAACATTGAAAACACCAGATATAAAATATTTTCAAAAAGGCGGAAAAAACGGAATTCATAGTGAACATATGGGCTATTTATTAGCAGATTTACAATATATGCAGCGAACATTTCCAAATATGAAGTGGTAAAATAATACCAATTTTAGTAATGTTTTTTTAATTATGATAGAACAATTTAAGCATATCGACCAAAAACTATTTGAAATTCTAGAGACGGTTTCCGATCCAGAAATTCCAGTTTTGTCCATTATGGAAATGGGAGTTGTTCGGTCTGCAAAACTGATTAATAATGTCGTTGAGGTTGAGATTACGCCAACATATAGTGGTTGTCCCGCAATGGATGTTATTGGCGACGATATAATAAAAGCATTTAAAAATGAAGGTTTTGAGGCAAAAGTTAAATTGATTCTTTCGCCAGCTTGGACAACCGATTGGATTACACCAAAAGGTAGAATGGCACTTGAAAAATATGGAATTGCATCGCCATTAAATGAAGAAGCTGATAAAGAGGCATTATTAGGAAATAAGAAAGTAGTAAAATGTCCACAGTGTGGTTCATTAAACACAAAATTAATTAGTCAATTTGGTTCAACAGCCTGCAAAGCATTGTTTAAATGTGAAGATTGTTTGGAGCCTTTTGACTATTTTAAATGTTTAAAATAGTAAGATTAACGATTGCTGATTGTTGAATTTTGATTTAAGATTTCTTTATTTCTAAAATCTAAAATCAACAATCTTAAATAAATAAGGTATGAGCAATTCAATTGAATTAAAAATTGAAAACAATTTTGCGTGGATTTCACTCAATAGACCCGAAGTTTTTAATAGTTTCAACAGAGAAATGGCTTTTTTGATGCAAGAAACTTTGGACATCTGTGCCAATGATTCCAATGTGCGTGCCATTGTAATTTCAGGAAATGGAAAAGCATTTTGTGCAGGACAAGACTTAAAAGAAGTTACAGACCCTGAATTAAATCCAGGTTTCAGAAAAATATTGGAAGAACATTACAACCCAATTATTCAAAAAATCCGAACCATAGAAAAACCAATTATTGCAGCCGTAAATGGAGTTGCAGCAGGAGCAGGAGCAAATATTGCTTTGGCGTGTGATATTGTAGTAGCCGCTGAAAGTGCAAGTTTTATTCAAGCTTTTAGCAAAATTGGATTAATTCCAGATAGTGCAGGAACTTTTTTTCTGCCAAGATTAATAGGTTTTCAAAAGGCTTCAGCGTTAATGATGTTGGGCGATAAAGTTTCTGCAGTTGAAGCATTAAATTTGGGTATGATTTATAAATTATTTCCAGTAGCTACTTTTGAAGAAGAAGTAGTAACTTTGGCTAAAACATTGGCTAATATGCCAACAAAAGCGTTAGGTTTAACAAAAAGATTATTGAATCAATCGCTGACAAATAATTTAGAACAGCAATTAGCTTTAGAAAGTGATTTGCAAATTGAAGCCAGTTCATCAAACGATTATAAGGAAGGTGTAACTGCTTTTGTAGAAAAAAGGAAACCAGAATTTAAGGGGAACTAAATCCGTTTTAACAAAAAACTAATGGTAAATTTAAGTGATAAAATTATAGCTCTAATTGAAAATGCAAGAAGCAAAGTTGCTTTTTATGCAAATTCAGCTATGGTTTGTACTTATTTTGAAATTGGTAAATCCATAGTTGAAGAATTTCAAAATGGTGAATTAAGAGCCGAATACGGTTTGGGATTGATGAAAAAACTTTCGGCAGATTTATCTCAAAAAGGACTTAAGGGTTTTTCAGTTCAAAACCTTGAAAGAATGCGAAATTTTTATAATATATATTCAATTTCTTCAAGTGAATTGAGGAATTCCATTCTTTTTCAAAATTCCTCAAACGAGTTGAGGATTTCTGATAATAATGAAACCACAATAAAAATTTTACCCATAAGTTGGTCTCATTACTTGTTTTTAATGAGAATTGAAGATGAAAATGAAAGACAGTTTTATGAAATTGAATCTTTTTTGAACCATTGGAAATTAAAAGATTTAGAAAGACAATTTAATGTAGGATTATTTGAAAGAGTAAGTTTAAGCAAAAATAAAGATGAAATTCTCAAATTAGTAAAAGAAGGTCAAATCATTGAAAAACCAAAAGATATTTTAAAAGACCCTTTGATTTTGGAGTTTTTAGGATTAGAAGATAGAGATTATTATTCGGAAACAGATTTAGAAACCGCCATAATAAATGAAATTGAAAAATTTGTGTTGGAATTAGGAAAAGGTTTCTTTTTCGGAGGAAGACAGGTGCGATTTACTTTTGAAGAAGATCATTTTAAAGTTGATTTGGTATTTTACAATCGACTTTTGCAGTGTTTTGTATTAATCGATTTGAAAATCGGAAAATTATCTCATCAAGATTTAGGGCAAATGCAGATGTATGTAAATTATTATGATAGGTTTATTAAAACTGAAAATGAAAATCCAACCATTGGAATTATTCTTTGTAAAGATAAAAAGCAATCAATAGTTGAAATTACATTGCCTCAAAATAACAAGCAAATTTTCGCCTCAAAATATCAAACCATAATACCAAGTAAAGAAGATTTTCAACATTTATTAAATGATTATGAGTAATATCAACATAGCAATAATTGGTTCCGGAACAATGGGAAGTGGCATCGCACAAGTTGCGGCAACTTTTGGCTGCGCCGTAAAAATATTTGATACTAACCAAGAAGCACTTTCTAAAAGCAGGTTAAATCTTGAAAATACGTTATCCAAATTAGTTGAAAAAGACAAAATCAATGCTTCCGAAAAAGAAGCCATTTCAAATAATATCACTTACGTAAATGAATTAAAATCACTTTCAGATTCAGATTTAGTAATTGAAGCCATAATTGAAAATTTAGAAGTCAAGCGAAAGCTTTTTTCAGATCTCGAAAAAATAGTCTCGGAAAAAACCATTCTCGCTTCCAATACCTCGTCATTATCCATCGCTTCCATTGCCGCTTCCTGCAAAAAATCAGAACGTGTCATTGGAATTCACTTTTTTAATCCAGCGCCATTAATGCAATTGGTTGAGGTAATTCCCGCAGTTCAAACAAGCGAAGAAGTGCTTCAAAAAGCAATCGAAATTATTTCCAATTGGAATAAAACTGTGGCTGTTGCCAAAGATACACCGGGATTCATCGTCAATCGAGTTGCCCGACCTTTTTACAGCGAAGCAATGCGAATTTACGAGGAAGGCGTTGCCGATTTTGCAACTATAGATTTTGCTATGAAAACCATCGGAGGTTTCAAAATGGGCCCTTTCGAGTTAATGGATTTCATCGGAAACGACGTCAATTACACCGTAACAGAAACCGTTTTCACCTCTTTTTATTTCGATCCAAGATACAAACCGTCGTTCACACAAAAGCGATTGGTAGAAGCAGGATTTCTCGGCAGAAAATCAGGAAAAGGATTTTATAATTACAATGAAAATGCAGTACTAACAAAACCAAATGAAGATAAAATTTTGTTGCAATCTATTTTCAACAGAATCATAGTGATGCTCATAAATGAAGCCGCCGAAGCCCTATTTCTAAACATCGCTTCCACAAAAGATATAGATAGTGCTATGACAAAAGGTGTAAATTATCCAAAAGGATTATTGGCTTGGGCAGATGAAAAAGGAATCGGTTGGTGCGTTGAAAAATTAGACGAATTATACAATGAATACCACGAGGATCGTTACAGATGTAGTCCGATATTGAGAAAAATGGCAAAATCAGGAAGTAGGTTTTTTTAAGGTAGTAGGATTTTTAAGGTTTTAGGATTTTTAAGGTAGTAGAAAAATATGAAAAGTATGGAATCAAAATTTCATTTTAAATTTGAAGAATTATTAGTATATCAAAAGGCAATGCAGTTTGGTGAATTAGTACATA
>JBILPJ010000029.1:0-16982 GCA_044373975.1 Flavobacterium sp.
GATTTGAATCGCTTTTTGGGAACTTTCGGAAAAATACAATTTGGTGCTTTGCAAAATACCAATAAGTTAATTACGAAAATTGCGTTTCAACATCCATTATTCCAATCAGTATTTGAGAAAAAAATTGTCAATTTTCAATATCCAAATACGAAACAGTGTTTTGGAATAACAAGTTCAAATCCGCCTGTTTTGAGTTTTGAAGATCAGAGTGTGTTTTTAACTGCTTTACAAAACCAAATTTCAGCTGTTTATGTATTTTCGGCACCTATAAACAAAGTAAATTCTAACTTTCAGAATTCGCCGTTGATTGTTCCAATATTCTATAATATGGCGCAAAACGCACAGAAAACTGGTGTGAATGCGATTACAATTGGTGAAAACCAACCTTTTTTAGTAGCTACCAATTTATCAAAAGACGAAATTGTAAATGTGAAAAACGCAGCCGAAAAATTCATTCCAATTCAACAAATTTTGAATAACAAAGTCAAACTTTTATTTAACGATTATCCAACTGCTGCAAGGAATTTTGGAGTTTACAAACAAGATGATTTTATACGAAATATCAGTTTTAACTACAATCGATCCGAAGGAAATTTGGCTTTAGCCAATAGCAATTTATTATCCGATTATAAAGTCGTAAACTCGGTTGATATTGTATTTAACAGTTTACTTTCAGACCGAAGTAACAATGAAATTTGGAAGTTGTTTATACTATTAACCCTATTATTTTTAGTTTTAGAAGTAGTAATTCAAAAATTTGTAAAATGAACTTAATTATCCGAGAAGCAAGAATTATTGACTCGAAAAGTCCTTTTCACAACCAAATTGTGGATATAAAAATCAAGGAAGGAACTATTGAAAAAATTGGAACTAATTTACCAAAAGAAACTGGTTTTGAAGAAGTACAACTTGAAAACCTTCATCTTTCTGAAGGCTGGTTTGATAGTAGTGTTTCGCTTGGAGAACCTGGTTTTGAAGACCGAGAAACCATTGCCAATGGACTTAATGTTGCTGCAAAAAGTGGTTTTACCGCAATAGCTTTGCAACCAAATTCGTTTCCGATTATTGACAACCAGTCTCAAATCAATTTCGTGAAAAACAAAGCCACTGGTTTTGCCACAGAATTATTTCCAATTGGTGCCTTCACAAAAGAAAGTGAAGGAAAAGATATGGCAGAATTGTTTGATATGAAAAATGCGGGAGCAGTCGCTTTTGGAGATTATAACAAAAATACTGATAATGCCAATTTACTTAAAATTGGCTTGCAATACGTTCAAGATTTTGACGGTTTGCTGCTTGCTTTTTGTCAAGATGCTACGATAAAAGGAAATGGAGTTGCGAATGAAGGCATAGTTTCTACGAGATTAGGATTGAAAGGAATTCCAAATTTAGCCGAAGAACTTCAACTGTCAAGAAACCTGTTTTTATTAGAATATACAGGTGGGAAAATGCACATTCCAACAATTTCTACGGCGAAATCGGTTGAATTAATTAAAAATGCAAAAGCCAAAGGATTGAACGTTACTTGTAGTGTAGCCGTACATAATTTGGTTTTAACCGATGAAAAATTAGATGGTTTTGACACTCGATATAAAGTTGATCCGCCATTAAGAACCGAAGCTGACCGAAAAGCTTTATTGGCAGGAATTTTAGACAATACCATAGATATGATAACTTCGGATCATAATCCTATTGATATTGAACATAAAAAAATGGAATTTGATGGAGCTAAAAACGGGACAATCGGTTTGGAAACTGCCTTTGGAGCGTTAATGACCGTATTGCCTTTGGAAAAAGTAATCGATAAATTAACTGCTGGAAAAAGCACATTTAGCATTGAAAACGCTACAATAAAAGAAGGTTCAATCGCCAATATTACACTATTTAATCCAAACGAAACTTGGACTTTCAACAAAGAAAATATCTTGTCGAAATCGAAAAATTCGGCTTTTATTGGAATTGAAATGAAAGGGAAAGTTTACGGAATTTACAATCAAGGAAAATTAGTTTTAGCTTAAAATAATATGGAAAACTCAGTAGAAGAAGGGAAAACAGCGGCAATAACAAGTTACGTATTAATAGTTGGAGTTTTAATTGCAATGTCAATGAACAGCGAAAATAAAAATTCGTTTGCGTCATTTCACATTCGTCAAGCATTAGGAATTTCATTGACTTTTATTTCTTTGGGATTAATAATTAGCAATTTTGACAGCCTTATGATTTCCGCACCAATGTGGATTTCCGTATCTATATTATGGAGTTATGGAATTTTCAGCGCCATAAATGGATCTACAAAGCCAATGCCTTTATTGGGTAATTATTTTCAAAAATGGTTTAAAAGCATCTCATAATTATGGAATTATCATTAGTTTATCAAATTCGAGAACCAAAAATAAAAGCAGAAAAAAACCCATTATTGCTACTATTGCATGGTTACGGAAGTAATGAAGCCGATTTATTTTCGTTTGCAGCAGAACTTCCTGACGAATATTATGTAGTTTCGGCACGAGCACCTTATGATTTGCAATATGGAAGTTATGCGTGGTACGCCATCAACTTTGATGCCGATCAGAATAAATTTTCAGACCACGACCAAGCTGTAATTTCAAGAGATTTAGTAATGAATTTCATTGATGAATTGATTGCAAATTATCCAATTGACGCTTCCAATGTAACGTTAATTGGCTTTAGTCAAGGTTCTATTTTGAGTTATTCAATTGCACTTTCTTATCCTGAAAAAGTTCAGAAAGTAGCAGCTATGAGCGGTTATTTGAACTTGGATATTATTAAAGAAAACTATCAGATTAATGATTTTAGCAATTTGAAAATATTTTCTTCCCACGGAACAGTTGATCAAGTAATTCCTGTGGAATGGGCAAGAAAAGCACCCGCCATTTTAGAAGGTTTAAGAATTAAAACCACGTACAAAGAATACCCAATTGGTCACGGAGTTTCGCCACAGAATTTTTATGATTTGAAAAACTGGTTGTTAGAAAAATAAACCGCAATCGACTTAAAGTTAGAAAAGTTTTAGAATTTAAAAAGAAGCCACGAATTACACAAATTTACACTAATAAATTTGTGCTAATTTGTGTAATTCGTGGCTAAAAATAATCTGTGACCCGAGCGAAGTGAACAGACGAAGTAATCTGTGGCTAAAAAAAAATACTTACTGTTTTTGATACACTAAAGATTGATTGACTTCAAAGGAAATGCTTTTATCATCGTTTACAAAATACTTCAATAACACTTCGCCCCAATATTCACCATCGCTAAAATCGGCAATAATCCATCGGTGGTTTAGCACTTTTACTTTGTTGATAATAAACTTATTAGCCCCTAATTTTTCTTGACCTGTATATGGATTTCCATTCGGGTCGTCATTAAAATCCATTAATTTATCTTTTAATAATGGAATTAATGCTACGTAATCTACATTTTTTTCTGGTACATCAGAGTAAAAATAATTCTGTGCTTTCTCATTATTTTCTAATGAAAAGTAGTTTGCGTCAACAAGATTTTCATTCAGTTTTGCTTCTTTAGCCAGTGCTTTTTTGGTTAATTTATCCAACTGTTCTTTCTGAAAAGCCACTTCTTTTGAATAATAGGCATAAGTGAAAACATTGAAAACCAATGCAAGAATAAAAAGGTAAAGTAAAAGGGATTGTTTCATTTTTTAAATATTAATTTCTAAATTATCGTATGCTAAATAAACGTTTTTTGGGAGTTTTTGT
This sequence comes from Flavobacterium sp., assembly GCA_044373975.1. Classification (GTDB taxonomy): domain Bacteria; phylum Bacteroidota; class Bacteroidia; order Flavobacteriales; family Flavobacteriaceae; genus Flavobacterium. Next base: position 3,735 of record JBILPJ010000029.1, read on the forward strand.
TGTACTTCATCGTGAAAACCTAAAATATGACTTATATGTGTCAAATATGCTTTTTTAGGTTGAACCAAATCTATAAAATCCAAGGCTTCTTGCAAATTAAAATGGGTGTTGTGAGGTTCTTCCCGTAAGGCATTTACAACCAAAACATCCAGGTTTTTCAACTTTTCAAGTTCTGATTTTTCAATGGTTTTAACATCCGTAAGGTAGGCAAAATCATCAATTCTATAGCCAAAAACTTGAAGATTTCCGTGCATCACATTAATTGGAATTACTGATTTTTCACCTAAAATGAAAGGTTGATTATTGATAACTTCAATTGGAGAAACTGTTGGAGCACCAGGGTATTTATTCACCGTTTCAAAAATATAATCGAAGCGTTTTTTGAGATTTTCAAGTACCCGTTGGTGTGCATAAATTGGAATATTTCCTTGTTTGAAATTAAAAGGTCGAATATCATCCATTCCAGCAGTGTGATCGGCGTGTTCGTGGGTATATAAAATGGCTTCTACTTTTGGACATTTCGAGGTTAACATTTGCTGTCTAAAATCGGGACCGCAATCAATTACGAAAGAAAAACCTTCCCAAGAAATCCAAACAGAAACCCGCAATCGCTTGTCTTTAGGATTCTCGCTTTGGCATACAGAATGATGACTTCCTATAACTGGAATTCCTTGTGAGGTGCCGGTGCCTAAAAAATATACTTTCAACGAATTTCTTTTTTACAAAAATAAGATTATTTATCTTTTATTAAAGCCCTATTTTGTTAACTTTGTAAACAAGTTATTGTAAATCATAAAATGGGTACTGAAATAAAATTAAAAGGTGACAAAGTCATCGAGCAAATTCCTTCTATAAAAGACAAAGCGCTTCGTATCAATTTGAACGAAAATATCTATGGTACTTTTGCTGAAATTGGTGCTGGTCAAGAAACGGTAAGGCATTTTTTTAGGTCTGGAGGTTCTTCCGGAACGATTGCAAAAGCAATGTCAGCCTACGATAAAGATTTTAGTGATGCCATTTATGGCGATGAAGACGATGGCAGATATGTAACCGAAAGTCGTTTGAAAAAAATGCTTTCTCACGAATATGACTTAATTGAAAAACGGTTAAGCAGAGAAAAACATCCAAATAAAATGTTTTTTAGCTACGCAAATACCGTTGCAACCATCGATTTTGCAAAACAATTCAAAGGACACGGTTGGGTTGGAATTCGCTACCAAATTGAACCCGATGAAGATTATAACGAAATTATAATTCACATTCGATTTAAGGAAACCGATGCGAAATTGCAACAAGAAACCTTAGGCGTTTTGGGAGTAAATTTAATTTATGGCGCTTATTATAAATACAACGACCCTAAAAAATTACTACGTTATTTATACGACCATTTAGATAAAGACCAATTAGAAATTGACACCATTAACTTTTCAGGACCACGTTTTGCTAATGTTGACAATCGTTTGATGAGTTTACAATTGGTGAAAAATGGAATGACCGATGCGGTTATGTTTGATCCAAATGGAAATAATATTTTGCCAGCAGCCATTCTCTACAAAAAAAATATCTTAGCATTGAGAGGAAGTTTCCGTCCCGTTACGAAAGTAAATATGGATATGTACGAACATTCCTTGAAAATGTTTCTCAACGAAAATAAAGTGGATAAGGAAAATACCTTGGTAATTTTTGAAATCACACTTTCTAATTTACGTTCCGACGGAGAAATCGACGAACGTGATTTTATGGATCGAGCCGAATTGCTTTGTTCGTTAGGGCAAACCGTAATGATTTCGAACTTCCAGGAATATTATCGCGTGGTAGAATATTTCTCAAATTACACCAAAGCCCGTATGGGATTGGCGATGGGAGTCAATAATTTAATCGATATTTTCGATGAAAAATACTACCGCCATTTGAGTGGTGGAATCTTAGAAGCCTTCGGAAAACTCTTCTATCGCGATCTAAAAGTGTTCCTTTACCCAATGCTTGGCGAAAATGGAGAAATCATAACTTCCGAAAATTTGAAAGTACATCCAAGAATGAAAGAGTTGTATAAATTCTTCAAATTCAATGGAAAAGTAATCGATATTGAAGATTTCGACCCACAAAATTTAGAGGTTTTCTCTCGCGAAGTATTAAAAATGATAAGCAACGGAAAATCCGGTTGGGAAGATATGCTACCACAAGGAATTAGTGAAATCATCAAAAAGCACCGCCTTTTTGGGTTCGATCCCAACAAAGTTTTGCAACACAAAAACTAATTCCACACACCAATATATACAAAGCCAAGAAGTACTATTATTCCTTCTTGGCTTTTTTATTTCTATATAATTCGACTTCCAAACGTTCCGAAAACACCTTAAATAAAGCTATAGTTCCTAATTATTTGGAGCGAATTGTCCTCTTGTATTTGGAGATGCAATTCCCGCTTTCGGCTATATCTCTTCGCTTCGCTGCGAGGATACCGCCTCAATCGGGGCTGAGGGAAGAATTTGTTTTGATTATTTTTATATTTCGGATTATATTATACAACAACTCCGTCAGAGTTTAAAACTCTGACGGAGTAAATTGCTTAAAAACTGCAATAAATTTTTCAAAGAAATTGCGTTTTAAGATTCGTAACTCTAAGGAAAAGAGATAGTACTATCATCGCTTTATCTCATCAAAATTAACTTAAATAATTATTTTTTAAGGTAAAGCGTTTATTGCTGCTATAAGTTGTGCTTCAGTTCCAACTATTGTTTCTGCGTCTAAGAAAGTGTAAACGGCGTCAGCTACAACAGTTACTGCTTTAATAGCGTATCGATAATTTCCATTATCTTCTGTAACAAAAATGATATGCATTTCTAAGCCTACAGGAACCTGACCATAATGCTCTGAAAATTGATTTGTTACAGCATTGTAGGTATCGAGTTTTGCTAAGGCACTTCCTTCTCCAACATAATGCAAATAAACAGCACTGTTTTCAAAATTATACCCAGTTGGAACAGTTGCTAAAATAGTTGTTTTTGGTCTTGGGTCATTATAAAATCTATCCACATTAGTCCATCCAAAATCATTCATAAAAGCAAGATAAACTCCAGATGCCCCTTGTCCTTCACCAAAAACTCCACCTTGTCCACCAGCAGTATTTGGGACTTGTTCATCCCAATCAAGATTTCCATTATCATCAATTGTTCCGTCCCAAAGAGACATTCCAGTTTGAAGTACGCCAGTTAAATTGGCAGGAATCATTAATTGCATAGCACAAGTAATATCAAGCTGTTGTCCGTTTTTTGTAGCGTTGATATAAAATTCTCCACCCGATATTAATAATCCCATATCGCCATTTGGTAATCTACCCATAGTGGTTTTGTCAGTAACAATCATGGTTCCCGGATCAAAAACTTCAGCATATTCAATATCAATTTGTCCTGAAGTTACAAGATTGCCATTTAAAGTTAAGCAATCTCCGTTGATTGTAATTTGAACACCTTTTGTAGTGGTAAAAGTCACAGCTCCATTTCCTGCGGTTAGGGTAAAATTTTGCGTAATGTTATCAATAGCAGCGTTTCGTAATGCATACCATTCAACTGTGCTTGGTCGAGTTATTTCATTAGATGAATTACCCGTACTACAACTTGTTAAAGCTAATGAAGCTAAAAATACTAATCCGATAATTTTTTTTTGTTTGTTCATAATTTATAATGTTTTAAATTGTTTGAAAGCGTTAACCAGAACTCGTTTCTGATTCTAATTTTTGTTTTTTTAGGTGGGTTTAAAATTGAATTTTTATTATTTATTTCACAAAATAAAACTCGTAAGTTTTGCAAAAAAATTGAATAATAGTATAAATTTAAAAAAATATTTTAAATAAATGCATTTAAAATTTATTTTTTTTAACTAATATAATTGTTGTCCGACAAAAACAATATAGAATAACGTAAACCCCGATAGCGACAGCGTATCGCTCATACACACAAAGAAATGAATAAAATTAGTGAATTGCATTCTGAGATTGCAGCATTCCTCGCAATGACATTCTAACACAATTACGGGTGCGACAACTAATTGCCCCGATACTACTATAAATTTAGCATCTGAAATAAATTCAGATTGACAAAGCAAATGATAAATTCAAATTGAAAATATAAACGTGAAATTTTAGCCCCGATAGCAGCGATATCCCACGCTTTTGGGCGTGGATATAGCGAATAGCGGGAAGAATCGTGAATAGAAAAAGAAAAGTTATGCTCCAAAAAAACAAAAAACTATTTCAGAATTTGGTTGGCGTGGTCTTTGGTTTTTACATCAGAAATAACTTCGTCAATCGTTCCATTTTCATCAATTATGAAAGTGGTTCTGTGAATTCCATCATATTCTTTTCCCATGAACTTTTTAGGACCCCAAACTGCAAAAGCCTCAATCACCGATTTGTCTTCATCCGCCAAAAGTGGGAAGGGAAAAACAAATTTATCTCTGAATTTGGCTTGCGCTTTTTGAGAATCGGCACTTACGCCCAAAATGGCATAGTTGTTAGATTGGAAACGCTCGAAATTATCTCGTAAATCACAAGCTTCGGCGGTGCAACCTGGCGTATTTGCTTTTGGATAAAAGAAAACAACTAATTTTTTTCCTTGGTAATCGGCTAATTTGTGTGCATTTCCATCTTGGTCAACGCCTGAAAATTGAGGTGCTTTATCGCCTTTTTTTAATGTTGTCATTGTATCTATTTTAAATTGAAACTGCTTATTTGAAAATGAAATTTAGTAAAAATATTGTAGTAAATTTACGATTCAAATTTAGCGAAAAATGAATAAGCAAGAACGAATAACATTTGTTATTAATACGTTAAAAGAAAAATACCCCAGTATTCCGATTCCATTAGACCACAAAGATCCTTATACTTTGTTGATTGCGGTGCTTTTATCGGCGCAATGCACTGATGTTCGGGTGAATAAAATTACGCCTGTATTGTTCGCAAAAGCGGATAATCCGTACGATATGATTAAAATGTCTGTGGAAGAAATTAAAGCAATTATAAGACCTTGCGGCTTGTCGCCAATGAAATCAAAAGGGATTCACGGATTGTCGCACATTTTAATTGACAAACACAAAGGGAAAGTTCCGCAAAGTTTTGAATTCTTGGAAGAACTTCCTGCCGTGGGACATAAAACGGCAAGCGTGGTGATGTCGCAAGCTTTTGGCGTTCCTGCATTTCCTGTGGATACGCACATTCACCGCTTGATGTACCGATGGAATTTGACAAATGGGAAAAATGTAACGCAAACAGAAAAAGATGCGAAAAGGATTTTTCCTGAAGAAATTTGGAATGATTTGCACTTACAAATCATCTGGTATGGCCGTGAATATTCACCTGCTCGGGGTTGGAATTTGGATTTAGATATTATTACAAAAACGATTGGACGAAAATCGGTTTTGGAAGAATACTACAAAAAAAAATCCCGATAATATATCGGGATTTTGATTAATTAGCTAAAATTTCAATTGACATTTTACCAACTTTTAATACATTCAAGGCTTTTGAATAATTAAGTAAAAACTGAATTGTTTCTTTTTTTGGTAAAATTTTTGAACCTTTTAAAGCTTCTTGAGGGTAAATTTTCGCCATAATTAAATAAGAATTAATTTGTATTTAACTATAACGTAATATATTTTCAAAAAGTATTAATTGGTTAAAATAATTTGATGTTTGTCAATAACTTTTCTTAAATTCATAATTGCATACCGCATTCTACCAAGTGCTGTGTTGATGCTAACACCCGTCGTTTCTGATATTTCTTTAAAACTTAAGTCTTGATACATACGCATCACCAATACTTCTTTTTGTTCAGCAGGAAGCTCTTCAATTAATTTTCTCAGGTCGTTTTCTACTTGAGATGTAATTAATTGTGATTCAATGTTGGGCACATTATCAGACATAATAGAAAAAATAGAAAATTCCTCCGTTTCTCTGTACATCGGCATTTTTTTGTTTCTTCGGTAATGATCAATAATTAGGTTGTGAGAAATTCGCATTACCCAAGGTAAAAATTTTCCTTCTTCATTATAGGAATTAGACTTCAGGGTTTTAATAACTTTAATAAAAGTATCCTGAAATATATCGTCTGAAATATCTCTATCCGATAATTTGGAATAGATAAAACCGTAAATCTTAGATTGGTGTCTGTTGATTAAAATAGTCAAGGCGTTTTCATCACCTGCTACGTAATTTTTTACCAATAGTGCGTCTGGGGTTTGTACATTAGCCATAAAAATACCTTTTAGTTGTTAAATAAATTTGAGAATTATCTCTAAAAAGTAGTTTTCTGTTATAGGCAAATGTTAAATTAGAATTAAATTATATTCAAATATAATATAAAATTTATTTATAAAACAAATCTAAATTGAAAATTTAACATATTAAATACAATAAACTATATAAAAGAGTACAAATAAGTATAAAATTCAGTTTATAGTACTAAAAATAGTTTTATTTAAATAAGTGATTACTTATATACTTTAATATAATCAATCTTGAAATCTTGAGGAAATACTTTATTATCGACTTCTGGTCCGCCGAAATTTCCACCAACAGCCAAATTGACAATTATATAAAAAGGTTGGTTAAACGGCCAAATATCATCGTTTTTAAGCGTTGGTTGAAAAGTATATACCGAAATATCATCTACAAAAAATTCGATTTTGTCTTTAGTCCAATCCATTGCATAAATATGATAACCCTCTTCAATATTTTCAAATTTAGTTTTCTTGGTATTGATGGTTTCCCCGTGGCTGTCTTGCGTATGCAATGAAGTGAAAACTATGTGTGGTTCTCTTCCAACATATTCCAAAATATCAATTTCACCACATTTTGGCCAACCAACATTAGAAATATTAGAACCTAACATCCAAAAAGCAGGCCACAGACCTTGACCAACAGGCAATTTTGCTCGAGCTTCAAAACGTCCGTATTGAAACTGCTTTTTACCTTTTGTAGTTATTTTTGTAGAAGTGAAAACACCTGAATCTAATTTCGCTTGGATTACTAAATTTCCATCCACTAAAGTATGATTTTTGTCGGTATAGATTTGGCGTTCGTTATTTCCCCAACCGCATAAATCGGGACAACCATTTCCCACATCAAAATTCCAAATAGAACTATCAAGCGCTTTGTCATTAAAATTTTCCTCCCAAACTAAAGTACGTTTTATAGCTTGAGCAAAAGTGAAGTTGCTACAGATGAATGCAAGTAAAAAGTACTTTTTCATAATTATTTAATTTGTATATTGAAAACTGCTTTCCAATGTTGTTGCAGAACTTCCACCTACGAATACTTTAAAATCTCCCGATTCTGCTTCCCATTTTGAATTGGCAGTGAAAAATTCTATTGTTTTTTCGTTGATTGTAAACGTTACTGTTTTAGATTCATTAGGCTGTAATTCAACCATTTCAAATCCTTTTAATTCTTTAACTGGTCTTGTGATACTTCCAATTAAATCACGAATATATAACTGAACGACTTCTTTACCAGCTACTTTTCCTGAATTTTTTAAGGTTACTGAAACTAGAATTTCACCATTTTTAGAAAATGCATTATTACTTAGTTTCAAATCAGAATAATCAAATTTAGAATAACTCAAACCGTGTCCAAAAGGATATAAAGGTGTGTTTTTTTCATCAGAATAATGCGACCAAAAAACACTTTCTGGTTCGTTCATTGTTGGTCTTCCCGTGTTTTTATAATTGTAATATATAGGTACTTGCCCAATATTTCTGGGGAAAGTCATTGGTAGTTTTCCACTTGGATTATAATCTCCATAAAGAACTTGTGCGATTGCATTTCCGCTTTGAGTTCCCAAATGCCAGGCTTCTACAATGGCAGGAATGTGAGTATCTGCCCAAGGAATTGTCAATGGACGACCGTTATTTAAAACCAAAACAATATTAGGATTTACATTAAATATTGCTTCCAATAATTCTTGTTGCACTCCAGGCAATCCAATTTCCGTTCTGCTTCTGCCCTCGCCTGTTTGCAAACCGTGTTCTCCCAAAACCATAACCACAACATCCACTTGTTTTGCAAGGGCAATTGCGTCTGCAAATCCAGATTTATCTGTAGTATTGATTTTTGTTTCCCAAACAAATTGTGTTCTACCAATTGTTACATCGGCACCTTTTGAATAGGTCAGTTGGTTGTCTTTGTATTTTTGTAAACCTTCTAAAACGGAAACTGCGGTGTTATCATCAGCAGCAATTCTCCAACTTCCTAAAGGACTTGTTTTGTCATTTGCCAAAGCTCCAATCAAACCAATTTTTTGACCTGATTTTTTTAATGGTAAAATTTCATTTTCGTTTTTCAATAATACAATTGACTTTTTTGCCATATCTAAAACCTCATCTTGAAATTCTTGTTTTCCAACAGTTATTTTCTCACGAGCTTCATCGCAATATTTATATGGATTTTTGAAAAGACCTAATTCAAATTTAACTCTCAGAATTCTTTTTGCAGCATCATCAATAAGACTTTCCTTTACTTTTCCCTCTCTTACTAAATTAGCTAAATTTTCAACATAAGCATTAGATTCCATATCCATATCTGAACCTGCATTTATAGCAATTTCAGTAGCTTGCTTGCTGTCTTTAGCATAACCGTGGTTAATCATTTCACCAATTGAACCCCAATCTGAAACAACAAAACCTTTAAAATTCCAATCGCCTTTAAGGATTTGTCTTTGCAAATAGGAACTTCCCGTAGCCGGAATACCATTTAATTCATTGAAAGAATTCATAAAAGTTCGAACTCCAGCATCGGCAGCAGCCTTGAATGGAGGGAAAATAGTATTTTGCAAAGTAGATTCACTTACATCAACCGTATTATAATCACGTCCTGATTCTGCGAAAGCATAACCTGCAAAGTGTTTGGCGCAAGCCAAAATAGAAGTATTAGAATTGAAATTATCACCTTGAAAACCTTGAACACGAGCCACAGCAATTTTACTGCCCAAAAAGGAATCTTCGCCAGAACCTTCCATCACGCGACCCCATCTTGCGTCTCTTGCAATGTCAACCATTGGCGCAAAAGTCCAATTTATCCCAACAGATGACGCTTCTTCAGCAGCCATTGCAGCAGATTTTTTGATGGCATCCAAATCCCAACTTGCAGCTTCCGCCAATGGAATTGGGCTGATAGTTTTGTATCCGTGAATGACATCGAAACCAAAAAGTAATGGAATTCCAAGTCGCGTTTGTTCAACTGCAATTTTTTGAATCGCACGAACATCTTTTACACCTTTGACATTCAGCATTGAACCAACTAATCCATTTTTTAAATCAGCATATTTTTTGGCAGCTTGTCCGTCTTTGGGAGTTGGACCAGTGATTTCCCAAAAACCATTGTACTGGTTTAATTGTCCTACTTTTTCTTCTAATGTCATTAGTTTCAAAATAGAATCTACTTTAAAGTCAAGCGGATTTGATTTATAGTTAGAAGATGCAATTGGCTTGGAAGTCTTACAACTTAATATAAATAAAGTTACGAGTACAATTCCATATTTTAGTAGGTTTTTCATTTAATGAAATTCAATTATTCATAAAAAACAACAAGAAGTAAATGAGGAACTTCTTGTTGTTATATATTTTATTATTTTATTGGTAAACTCTCACGTAATCAATTTCCATAGAGGATTGCGTAAATGCTGGATCCACAGGACCGCCAAAAGAACCTCCCATTGCGACATTCATAATCAAGAAGAAATCGCTATTAAATGGTAATGAATTGGTGTTTATAACAGAATGAAACAAAACATTATTTACATAAAAACGAATTGATTGCGGACTCCAAATTACTTTGTATTTACGGAACTCTGTAGAAACATTTGAGGATAAAGTTTGACTTGTAACTGAATTTCCACCAGAACGTCCAGTATAATGAACCGATCCAAGAATGACATTTGGTTGGTATCCTTTGTGTTCCATTATATCAATTTCACCACAAGCAGGCCAAATGTTTGTTGCGTAATTTTGTCCTAACATCCATAATGCTGGCCAAGTCCCTGCACCCGCTGGTAATTTTGCGTTAAATTCAACTTTACCATATTTGAATTCATATTTATTTTCTGATTTCAAACGCGCAGAAGTATAAGAACTACCTGTTTTTCTGGCAGTAATCACCAAATTTCCACCTTGTACAACTACATTATTTGAGCTGTTGGTGTAGTTTTGAAGTTCACCATTACCCCAACCGCCAGCACCTAAATCATAATTCCATTTAGTTGGATCTGGTGCACCATCAGTTGAAAATTCATCAGAAAAAACAAGATTTGTATAATCCGTAGCATCTTGAGTTGGTTGAATAGTTGTAAAAGTGTGGTACCAAGCCAAAGCTGGATTTCCACCCATTACGGCACGAACTGTCATTCTAGTGGCAGTAATCGATAATATTTCATACGAACTTTGTCCAATATAATAGCCCATAAAACCACCGTCAGAAAAATTCATCATCGTTCCTGTTGTACGAGTTAAATGATCTGGATTTGCCATAACCACTGATTCAGATGGCCCTAGATTTACATTTTTTAAACCTGTTGTATCATAATTGTAACAAGCATCATTTCCTGATGTTCCGCCTGCAACGCTCCGAAAATCTTTATTGAAAAAAGTTTGTCCGTAATTTTCTAATTGGAATTTTAATTGGTTTCCAACTAATGAAAAAGTCAATTCATTTCCATACAAACAAGAGCTTTCAGAAGAACCCGCTTTTTCCCAAGGAACTGCTTGATAGTAATTAGCAAAATAATTTTTAGTAGCATCACTATCGTTCTGACCAACTCCTAAATGTCCTGTTTCAGATGCTGCCCAATACCACGTTTTTTGAGTACCGCCTGTTAAGAATTCAACTGATACAGGATCTTCAAAATTACTTAAAACGGTAACTTCCATTGTTGTAGTTGCAGCAATTCCACCTTTTCCAGTTGCAATAATTGTAACCGTGTAGGTATTCAAACCCGTTTTATTGTATCTTTTTTCAAAAACCCCTGAAGGTGAATTTTGAGAAGTTCCATCGCCGAAAATATATCGGTACGAAATTGCATTGTCTGCAGTTGCTGTAAATAAAACCTTTCCTGTTCCATCTCCATTTAATGCATCTGTTGTATTTTGACCAACAATTTGTGCGGTAACAAGAAGATTTACCGGTGCGTCTAAAGCTCCGAAAGATTTAGATTCTTCTTGACAACTTGCCATTAAAAATAGCGCAAAAACGGTCACTATATTTATAATTATTTTTTTCATTTTAGTAATTTTAATGTTATGAATTTTAAGTATCATATAGAATTAGTTTGTCAATACTATTGAATCAAAATAGAATGTATAGTTTGGAGAAGCATCTCCTTGCGTTCCCAAATCGAAAATAAATACTAGTTTTTGATATTGATTGGTAGTTGATATTGCTGTGTAATCAAAAGTTAATTCTTGCCAAGCATTTGCAACTGTACAAGTAGCTTCTCTTTCAAAATTTGTTCCGGGATTCGATAAATTTTCAACTTTCAATAATAATTTGGCTCCAATTCTTGGAGAATATACTTTCACTTTGAATTTTTTATTCACAGAAAAATTGATTGGCGAAGAAAGAGCGATAAGACTTCCACCCCAAACTTGTCCAGGACCTTTAACCATTTTAGCCACAAAAGGAGATGTATTAATTCCTGATGGATTAGGATTTGCTACTCTTGAAGCATTTCCTCCATCAAAATTTACGAAAGTATAAGATAACGTAGTTGACTCAAAATCTAATGGAAGAAGAACCAAAACCGAACGAGAAACTGTTACCGATTGTGTAAATGGAACAACTGATTGAGCACTTCCGCTCACTGCGTAAACTTTTACAATGTAAGTTCCTGGATTTGCATAAAGATGAGTTTTGGTTTCACCTTGCAAAAATGTTTCAGGAATATCATTAGGATCTGCACTATTAAAATATACTTTGAAATTGGTTTCAAAATCTGCAGATGCAGTTACATTTACTTCCATCGTATTTAACGTAGAAACTGTAACATTAACTTGAAGATTTGTAGGTGGAAAGAAAGAAATAGTAATCACTTTAGTATATTCAGATGTTTTTCCATTTACTGTAATACCAACAATTTTAACCGTGAAAGTTCCTTCATCATATTTATGAGTAGTTGCTACTCCAGCACCAAGTAAAGCAGGTTCAACAGTTGCATCGCCATAGTAAACTTCAAATTGTGAAACTCCTTCGCCAATTGGAATAATAGTAACATTTCCTGTATTATCAGGGGCAATTGAAATTTTTGCAGAGATATTTAGAGGTGCAGCAATGGCTTCTAAATCGACATCGTTACTGTCTTTTGAACATCCAAAAAGGATTGTCAAAACAAAAATGCTAATTAAAAATTTTATATTTTTCATAATTCTAATATATTAATACATTGGGTTTTGTTGCCAATTTCCGTTTGAAAATTGAATTTCTTCGAAAGGAATTGGGAAAATTTCGTTTTTATTTGATGTAAATCCAGTGATTTTTCCAGCTGCTTTACCAGTACGAACTAAGTCGAAGAAACGGTGGCCTTCACCAAGTAATTCTGTTCTTCTTTCGTTCCAAATAAAATCTGTTAAGGCTTGTCCACCAACTGCTATTCTGTGATTAGTATCTCCAAAAGCTCTATCACGTACTTTATTTAAATATTCTTGTCCTTTAGCATCATTTCCAGAACGACTATTTGCTTCAGCGGCCATTAACAAAACATCGGCATAACGAATAGCACGATAATTATTTGGATTGGTAAGATTTTGATCTCCAACATTCTGATCACCTTGACGAGCAATGTATTTTCTGTTGAAAAATCCTGTGTGTTTGTATCCTGATCCATAAGAAACCCCCGTATTTGCAGCAGCCCAAGTAACAATATTTAGGATAGCTACATCTCTTCTGTTGTCTCCAGCTTCATAAGCATTATACGCTTCTTGTGTTGGAACATTAAAACTATAACCAGAATCAAAAAGTGGTCCTGCATAATTTCTAATACCGTTGAAACCAACGGCTACGTTACCTTCACTACATTGAAGACATCCAAAACTTGCCCCTTCTGCATCGGTATATTGTACTTCAAATACTGATTCCGCATTATTTTCTCCAGCACTTTCAAAAATTGAATTGTAGTTTGAAACTAATGAATACGAATTAGAAGCAATTAAAGTTTCTAATACCGCAGCACTTTCTGCGAATTTATCTTGGTATAAAAATACCTTTCC
>JBILPJ010000030.1:0-16967 GCA_044373975.1 Flavobacterium sp.
TTTGCAAAGTACTTTTATCGTCAATTAAAGAGGCAATATAAGTTCCGATTTTATCTTCTAATGGAGAAATCGCTGCCATTTCGTGTCCATAAATTGGCTTATTCACATCTACTAAATAATTGATTTCCGAAACGTGCAAAATTCCATCTCCAAAAGTTCGAGGCATTTGAGGATTTACCTGTGCTATTACAATTTTTGCGTTTTCAATTGCGGCCAAAGTTGCTTCTACAGAAACTCCAAGTGAGCAATATCCGTGACTATCTGGCGGGGAAACGTGAATGAAAACGACATCCAAAGGCAATACTTTTTTTCGAAATAAATGAGGTAATTCGCTCAAAAAAACGGGCGTATAAGAACCATTTCCTGCAGCCAAAGTATGCCTTACATTTTTCCCGATGAAGAAAGAATTCACGTGAAAACTTTCTGAAAGTTCTGGATTTGCATATAACGCAGGGCCTTCCGTGTGCAAATGACAAATTTCTACATTTCGCAATTCGGAAGCTCTTTCAGTCAATGCATTGGTTAAAACAGATGGCGCAGCTGCAGCCGCTTGAACATAAACTCGGTCATTCGATTTTACAATTTTTACAGCATCTTCGGCTGTTACATATTTACTCATACCTAATAAATTTATGCAAAAATAATTATCTAAAGTTAAACAAAATATGACAAAACTCATAGTATTGTGCGAACCTAAATTAATAATAAATAAAAGTTAAAATTTCATTATTGATAGTATTACTATTATCTTTGTATAAAAATATCAGAAATGAATACCGTACTATCAAATCTAAAAATTCAGATTAACGAAAAAATATTTGTAAAGAATCCTGAAACCTCCGATTTAGGCAAAAAAATATTGGAACAAAGTATCCTTTTGATTGATGAAATTGGATTTGACAATTTTACATTTAAAAAATTGGGAGAAAAAATTGGTTCTAATGAAAGTTCAATCTACCGTTATTTTGAGAACAAACATAAGTTATTGGTTTACTTGTCTTCTTGGTATTGGAGTTGGATGGAATATAAGTTGGTTTTTGCAACTGCGAATATTTTAGACCCAAAGGAAAAGCTTAAAATTGCAATTACAATTGTAACAGAAAAAGTTACTGATGATGAATATACAACTCATATTAACGAATCTGTTTTAAATAAAATTATCATCGCTGAATTTACTAAAACGTTGCATACTAAAGAAGTAGATCAAGAAAATAAAGAAGGTTTTTTCTTGATATACAAAAGGGTAATTGCAAGAATTGTAGCCATTGTAAACGAAGTAAATCCAAATTACCCTTATTCAAAATCACTAATTTCGTCTGTTGTAGAAGGAAGTTTGCATCAATATTTTTTGAAAGAACATTTGAAAACAATTACAGATTGTAATGAAATAGTATCACCAACTGAATTTTACTTGAATCTTGTAGAAAACACATTAAAATAAAATAATAGAAATTATGACTCCATTAAAAAGATTTTTTAACTTACTTCAGTTAGATAAAAAAGATGTTTCGCAATTGTTTTTTTATTCACTGTTTGCGGGTTTAATAAGTTTGTCATTGCCATTGGGAATCCAGGCAATAATCAACTTTATTCAATCGGGAAGAGTCAGTACTTCTTGGATTGTATTGATTGTATTAGTCGTTTTTGGTGTGGCATTAGTTGGAATTTTATCCTTAATGCAACTCAGAATATCAGAAAATTTGCAACAAAAAATCTTCGTACGTGCTTCATTTGAATTTGCCGCTCGTTTGCCAAAAATTAAACAAGAGCAATTGTACGACAGTTACCCGCCAGAATTAGCTTCACGTTTTTTTGACACGATTACCATTCAAAAAGGAACTTCAAAATTACTACTCGATTTTTCGGCAGCGTTGCTTCAAATAACTTTTGGAATTATTCTTTTATCCTTATACCATCCCTATTTCATTATTTTTGGAATACTATTATTTTTTCTTTTGTATTTCGTTTTCAGATTTTCATATACTTCAGGGCTTGAAACTAGTATGAAAGAATCTAAATATAAATATAAAGTTGCCAATTGGTTGCACGAAATGGCACGAAATAATTATAGTTTTAAAAACGAAATTAACTATGATTTTGCCCTTCAAAAAAACAATTTATTAGTAACGGATTATTTGAATTATAGAGAAAAACATTTCAATATAATTAAAAGACAGTTCAGTCAATTGATAGTTTTCAAAGTTATTATTACTGCCAGTTTATTATTAATTGGAGGTTTTTTAGTGCTTTCGCAAAAGATGAATATTGGTCAATTTGTCGCTTCAGAAATCATTATTTTATTGGTAATTAATTCCGTTGAGAAAATAATTATCGGATTAGAAACCTTTTATGACGTGTTAACGTCTGTCGAAAAAATTGGAGAAGTAACGGATTTAGAATTAGAAGAAGAAATCAGTAATGGTAGTCAAGTTTGTTATACAAGTATAAATTTAGAAGCCGAAAATATTGGATTTAAATTTCCTGATTCAAATAAAAAAATTATAAATGACATTTCATTAAAAATTAATCAAGGGGAAAAAATCATTATTGAGGGTGAAAATGGTTCAGGAAAATCAACTTTATTAAAAATATTATGTGGTTTATTAGAACCAAAATCAGGTAATTTGTTCATCAATGATGATACCTTTAGAAAATTGAATCTGATGCAATATCGCTCGCAAATTTCAAGTATTTTACACGGTACGACTACTTTTGAGGGAACACTGTTGGAGAATATCACTTTTAATAACCCAAGCCTTAGTCTTGAAGATGTTAAATGGGCGATTGAAAGTGTTCAACTTACCTCTTTTATAAAATCATTACCAAACGGTTTAGACACGCCTATTTTTCCTGAAGGCAAACAATTATCTTCCTCAAATGCACAGAAAATTCTCTTGGCTAGAAGTATAATTCGTAAACCAAAAATTTTGTTTTATGAAGATCCAACAAGTACTATGGATGAGGCTGAAGCCAATGAAATTATTGACTTTATAACTTCAAATGATAATAAATGGACGATTATTGTTTCGTCTAAAAATCCTTATTGGAAAACAAAATGCAATAGAACAATTACAATGGAAAAAGGAACGATTCAACTTGATGTAAATACTAAATAACTATGCTAAATATATCAGATAACAAAACGAAATTACAGAATTTAGATAAATATACGACGGTTAATAATTTGATTAATCGACCGCATTATAGAATATTGAATAAAATTATTGCAGGTATATCAATAATCGTATTAATAGCACTTTTCCTTCCTTGGACACAAAATATTTCTGGAACAGGATTCGTAACAACTTTAAAACCGGGTCAAAGACCACAGTCAATTCAGAGTGTGATTTCTGGAAGATTAGAAAAATGGTATGTTCAAGAGGGCGATTTTGTAAATAAAGGAGATACTATTGTTTTTATTTCCGAAGTTAAAGAGGATTATATGGATCCAAATTTGGTTGAAAACACAAAGAAGCAAGTGGATGCAAAAAAACAATCATATCAATCGTATGGCTCAAAAGTAGTTTCGCTTTCTGATCAAATTAGAGCAATTTTATCTGAAAAAAAATTAAAACAAGAACAAGCGAGAAATAAAATCAAACAATCTATTTTGAAAATAAAAAGTGATAGTATGGATTTGGTAGCTATAAAAACACAACTAAAAATAGCAAATACACAATTCAACCGAGCGATTCAACTTAATAAAGAAGGCTTAAAACCGTTAACTGATGTTGAAGAAAAAAGATTGAAACTACAGGAAGTTGAAGCCAAAATAATTACTCAGGAAAACAAATTGTTATCAAGTAAAAATGAATTTATCAATGCAAAAGTAGAAACAAATCGGATAGACGCTGAATATTCTGAAAAAGAATCTAAGGCACAAAGCGACCAATTTACGGCAATGAGTAATCAATACGAAACCGAAGCGCAAGTAAATAAATTAGAAAATCAATATGCAAATTATAGTATTCGTAACGGAATGTATTATATTAAAGCATCGCAAAGTGGCTATATAAACAGGGCTTTGCAATCGGGAATTGGCGAAACAATTAAAGAAGGAACGCCAATTGTTACGATTATGCCAATGGATTATGACATCGCAGTTGAAACGTATGTAAACCCAATAGATTTGCCTTTGATTTCTAAAGGTGAAAAAGTTAGAGTATGGTTTGACGGTTGGCCAACTATTGTCTTTTCTGGCTGGCCCGATATTTCTTATGGAACTTTTGGAGGTAAAATTGTTGCCATAGAAAATTTCATCAGTGAAAACGGTAAATACAGGGTTTTAATTGCACCTGATAATAGCGAAAATAAATGGCCAAAACAGTTAAGCATCGGCGCTGGAGCAAAAACAATTGCACTTTTACATAATGTGCCTGTTTGGTTTGAACTTTGGAGAACATTAAATGGATTTCCACCTAATTATTATAAGCCCACAACTTCTATCGCAAAAGAAAAAAAATAATGAAAAAAATATTTATACTATTTCTATTTATTGGATTATTTGCCAATGGTCAAAACACAGTTTCTAATGAACTTAGTTATAATGAGTTTATTGGATATGTAAAAAAATTCCATCCATTAGTGAAAAATGCCAATTTGGAAATCAACAAGGCACAAGCAAATTTGATGATTGCGAGAGGTGGATTTGATCCAAAAATAGAAGTCGATTTTGCCAAAAAACAGTTTAAAGACAAAGACTATTATTCTATTTTGAACAGCAGTTTCAAGATTCCAACTTGGTATGGAATTGAGATAAAAGCAGGATTTGACAATAGTGAAGGAATCTATTTGAACCCTGAAAATACAATTCCAAATCAAGGATTGACCTCTTTGGGAATCTCAGTACCGCTTGGTCAAGGATTACTTATTAACCAAAGAATGGCGGATGTTAGAAAAGCTAAAATTCAAATGCAATTGAGTCAATCCGAAAGGAAAATTCAAGCTGTTGAAATACTTTACGATGCGTCAATAGCCTATTTTAATTGGAAAAAAACGTATAATGAATTTCAATTGTATGAAGAATACAAAACCAATGCAGAAATTCGATTTAAAGGAATTCAGACATTAATTCAACAAGGCGACAAGCCAGCAATTGATAGTATTGAAGCTGGAATTATTGTAAAAAACAGATTGCTTAGTTTAGAAGATTCAAAGTTAAAACTGACTAAGGCAAAATTAGAATTATCCAATTTTTTGTGGTTAGAAAACAATATTCCGTTGGAACTTTCAGAAGTTATCATTCCTGAAATTCAGCTTGAATTTACTATCCAAGAAACTTTAAAAACAAATGATTTATTGAATGCTGATTTTTCAATAAATACGCATCCAAAAATAAATGCGCTTCAAAATAAAATCGACATTTTAAATGTGGAACGAAAATTAAAAGCCAATATGCTATTACCTAAAATAGACATTGGATATTCGTATTTATCGGAACCGAGTTATATAGATAATTATCAATTTAATGATTACAAAGTTGGATTGGATTTTTATTTTCCTTTGTTTCTTAGAAAAGAAAGAGGAAATTTGAAACTTGCAAAATTCAAGGTTCAGGAAACTACATTTTTATTGGATTTTGAAAAAGTGCAATTACAAAACAAAGTTAATGCGCAGAAAATTGAAATCAAATCCTTTTTGAAACAAATGAAATTAGCAAAATCCTTGGTAGAAGATAATGGGATAATGCTAAAATCTGAGGAACGGCTGTTTTTATTTGGCGAAAGCGCTCTGTTTTTAATCAATACTCGTGAAAATAATTTAGTGTCAGCAAAACTTTCACAAATAACATTAGAAAACAGATTTTACATTTCAAATTCCGAGTTGTTTAAAATTATGGCTAATCCTGATTAAACAATTATAAAATTGTTCTCTAATCTTAACTAGAAATTCTTCAGGTTTCTTCGGTTTAGTAAATGTAATTTTCTATAAGTTGTTTCTTTGGTACTTTCATAATTATTCAAATTTAAGTATTCTAAAATACGCGCTACCTTTTAGTCTAAATGATACATAAGTTGCAAAACGCAATCAAGTATTTTGGACAATTAAAAAATATAGTGGCATTCCAATAGTAATGTTTACTGGGAAAGTTACTGCAAGTGCCATTGGCAAGAAAAGTCCGGGATTTGCTTTAGGGACAGATATTTTCATAGCGGCAGGAACAGCAATATACGAAGCACTTGCTGCTAAAACTGCAAACATAAATCGATTTGTTATGTCGTCTGTAATAACCGAACTTAAAATTGCTATAATACTTCCATTAACCAAAGGAATTATCATTGCGAAAATGAATGGAAACCATCCGAACGAAAAGAATGCTTTTAGCTTTTTGCCACTTGTAACACCCATATCTAGTAGGAAAATAGCAAGAAAGCCTTTGAAAAGGTCGTTAGTAAATGGTTTTATTCCCTCAGCTTGTTTGGCATTGGCGATAAAACCAATTACTAAACTTCCGAGGATAAGTAATACACTACCATTTGTAAAAGAGTGTTTAATAATTGCGGTTTTTTTAATTGTATTAGACTCTTCTTTGTTATAAATAGAGATCAATAACAATCCGATAATTATAGATGGCGATTCCATCAAGGCCATTATGGCTACCATATGACCATGAAGATTTAATTGTTGCGCATCAAGATAGGAAACTGCAGTAACAAAAGTGACTGCGCTAACTGACCCATATGCAGCAGCAATAGCACCTGCATTGAATACATTTAACCTGCTTTTCAAAATAAAGAAGGTGTAAAGCGGAATGATTAATGAGATGAAAATTCCAAATAAAATCGACCATCCAATTTCACTAGTAAACGTTTCGTGAGATAATTCTTGCCCACCTTTAAATCCTATAGCAAACAAGAGATATAAAGAGATAAATTTTGATGAATTATCAGGTATTTCTAAATCACTTTTTAAATAAACAGCAAGTATTCCAAGCACAAAAAAAAGTAATGCTGGATTTGTTAGATTTTCGATTAGTAAGTTAAAATTCATATTTTTTTTGATTTATCTAGTTTTTGAAAATTTTAGTCGCATGCCTTTATTTTTTTCATTGAATTTGCCATTATCGTATACTAAATTCCCATTTACAAATGTTTTGACAATCTTACTTTTAAATAATTGTTCTTCAAATGGCGACCAATTGCATTTGTAAAGGATATTTTCAGTTGTCACTTTCCATTCGTTATTTAAATCTACTAAAACTAAATCAGCAAAATAACCCTCTCGAATGTAGCCTCGCTCTTTAATACGATAAATTGCTGCTACATTATGGCACATTTTTTCAACTATTTTTTCCAAACTTATTTTTCCTTTATGAAATAATTCAAGCATTGCAGGTAAAGCGTGTTGAACCAAAGGACCTCCTGACAAAGCATTGAAATAATTACCGCCTTTTTCTTGAAGAGTATGTGGGGCATGGTCGGTAGCAATAATGTCGAGTTTGTTCTCTAAAAGGGCGGCTAACAGACCCTTTTTATCTTTCTCGGTTTTAATTGCAGGATTCCATTTAATTTTAGCTCCCAATTTCTCATAATCTTTATCTGAAAACCAAAGATGGTGAATACACGCTTCTGCGGTAATTCTTTTCTCTATAATTGGTGTTGTATTGTCGAACAAATTGGCTTCTGCTACTGTAGAAATATGAAAAAAATGAAGGCGATTGTTGTGTTTTTTAGCAATTTCCAGCACCCTTTTTGTAGCGGTCAAACAAGCATCTTCACTTCTTATTTCTGGATGAATTTTAAATGGGATTTTTTCTCCATAAAGTTGCTTATACAAGTTTGTGTTTTTATTAATAATAGCATCATCTTCACTATGAAGTGCAACTAAGGAATTGGTTCTTGAAAAAAGTTTTTCTAAAAACTCAGGGTAATTTGCAAGAATCCCTTCATCATTATTAAAATAAAGCCCATCATCAGTTATTCCACAAACATTTTCATTATCTGTTTTTAAAGCCTCTTCCAAGTTGTTTTGATTTATTCCCATAAAAAAAGAATAGTTTGCCAACGATGTTTTCGATGCTGCGACATACTTTTCCTCTAATAACTCTTGAGTTAGTGTGTTGGGAATCGTATTCGGCATATCCATAAATGAAGTTATCCCTCCCGCCACCGCTGCTTTCGATTCTGAGTGAATTGTTCCCTTATGGGTTAAACCTGGTTCGCGAAAATGTACTTGATCATCAATTATTCCAGGCAATAAATAAAGCCCTTCGGCATTAATTTCTATATAGGAACTCAAATTTGTTAAGTCAATGCTTGAGCCTATTTTTTCAATTCTTTCATTGGATAATAGAATATCAGTAGGTATTATTTTGCCTTCGTTTACAATACGGGCATTCCGAATGATTGTTTTCATATTTATTTTTTTTCGGCTCTTTCTAAACGGTCATTTAAGGTCTTGCCCAAGCCTTCATTTGGAAATTTTTCTGCAATGATAACATCTAAGTTACTTTTGTCTAAACGATGTAATGCTGCATATAATTTCCTTGCGGCTTCTTTTAAATCTCCATTTTCAGATAGTACTTCTTGTATTGTATCTTGGTCATTTAATACTCCATCCTTAAAAAGTAACAATCCGATTTTTTTCCCCTGAAAAATTTTTAATAGTTCGTCCACATTATTTGTTAGATAGGTGTTGGTTATTGGTGCATAATGTCGAGAAAGCATACCAGGAGAATCGGGTTTGCTATCATTATTTACTATGATTTTTAGCTTTCCAACAATTTTTTCTATTTCCTCGACTGAAATTGAACCATGCCTATATAATACCGGTTGATTATTTTCAAATCCAATAATAGTCGACTCTATTCCTCTTTCGCATTCGCCACCTTCTAAAATAACATCCAGTTTATCTTCAAAATAATTTGAAACGTGCATTGCGCTTGTAGGGCTAATAGATCCGAACGGATTTGCACTTGGCGCAGCTAATGGAAAATCAAGTTTTTCTAAAAGAGCTAATGCTACAGGGTGATTAGGAACTCTTATGGCAACGGTATCTTTTCCTGCTGTAATATAATCCGAGATGTGGGGTTGTTTTTTTAGTACTAATGTTAAAGGGCCTGGCCAAAATTCTTCTGCAAGTCTTTGTGCCATTTCAGGAATATCTCTTGCAATTGTATTTAACAATGAAGCTGACTTAATATGAACAATTAACGGATTATAAAAGGGTCTTTTTTTAAGCGCAAATATTTTTTTTATGGCACTTTCACTAAAGGCATTTCCAGCCAAACCATAAACAGTTTCAGTAGGCATTCCAATTATCTCATCATTTATTAGAGATAGTTTGGCAATTTCTAAATTAGTTATAATCAAAATGTGTGTGTTTAAGGATTACAAATGTCGCAATACGTCGGGTCTTCGAAATATTTTTCATTTGGATATTTTTCTTCTTCTGAAAAAGAACATTTTTGGCAGGTATGAGTGTAACTCAATGTTGAACGAGTTGGAAAATGGCATAACTCACAAGGAAGTCCTGGTTTTGCAGCTGTTATTCCAAATCCTGGGGTGTTACAATCTGGACAAAGTGTGTTTATTTTATTAGCTAATTTGATGGCAGCAGTTTCTATAACTGTCATTCGAGTTGGATTGTACATTGCCCTCATATCGGTTTCTAAATAAACACTTCCGTATAATTTGGCAAAATGATTGTACGTGTCTATTAGTTTCTTTTGGTTTGTAATTCCCTTTTCAATTTCACTGAAATCAGTGTCTGCTTTTCTGATAATTAAACCGTGTGATGGAAATTTAATTTTTTCGGCAAATTCATCCAACTCCTTTTTGCTAGTAATCACTGAACCATTAAAATTTGTTTCTAGACTTAATTCCCTGACAATGATTTCCAAATTGTATTTTTTGTCAATGAATAGCAAAAATTCATCATCGGCTTGCACAAAAAAAATGGCGGGATGCGCACCAAAAGAACCTTCACTTGCGATTGCCATATCGCAGTTTCCTAGTTCCATAGCCAACAAGCATTTTTTTCTAGCAGTGGTTATTGGGTCGTCTTTTCTTTCAACTTCTCCGGTAAATGTTCCAAGTTCATCAGTGTCAAGATTTACAGGAACAAAGCACTTTACACCTAATTCTCTTTCTAATATTGGCGCAATAACTTTTTCTTTATTGTGTTTAGTTGCTATCGCCAAATATCTTCCTTCAAACATATTACATTTTAGATTTAGATACTCGTATTTTTACTTCGGATGTTATCTCTAGAGTTTCATTATTTTGTTTTGCTGAATCAATTAATTCAGATATTAAAACCATACTTTTTTTTAATTCTGGAATTCTTTTTACAGCATTAACATCCTCTTTACCAAATCGTTCTTCAGAGCTAAAATTTTTATTCTGATGAAATTGTATTTTGCTTAAAAAAACATTCATTACTATTTCTCGGGCTTCATCTGGAGAAAAATGACCATCGATTAGCTTCATTTCTTTTGTGTTTTTCATTTAATTTTTTTATTGATTGGATAATTTTCTAAATAGTACTGCTCCAATAATTATTGAAAAAGCAATAACTAATCCGCATATAATAATATCTTTTAAAATAAATGACATTACTAAAAAGACTATCATTGTTACTAATCCTAAATAAACATTTATATTCTTCATTTACATATTTTATTGAAGGGTTATTTTAAAATCAATTATTATAGCTTCCTATACAATTGTTGTTTTATTCTTATTTCAAATAGCACCTTTTGAGACTATTATTATATTTTTTTATTAACGGTACAAAATTGAGGATTCTTATTCATAAATTTTTATTTATCTTTGTAATGCAATCCATTAATAAAATTTATGAACTATACCCTAAATCAATTGCAAATATTTGTGAAAATCGTTCAAACGAAAAGCGTAACAAAGGCTTCGGAAGAATTGCATCTCACCCAACCTGCTGTTTCTATTCAACTCAAAAACTTTCAAGAGCAATTTGAAATACCGTTAACAGAGGTGATTGGTAGAAAAATACATATCACAGATTTTGGACACGAAATTGCAGAAGCAGCCGAAAATATTCTCAATCAAGTATATGCGATTAATTATAAAACACTTGCTCATAAAGGACAATTAACTGGTCGCCTTAAGATTTCGGTGGTTTCAACTGGCAAATATATAATGCCCTATTTTCTTACTGATTTTATGAAACAACATTCAGGTATAGAATTATTAATGGATGTTACCAATAAGAATAAAGTAGTGGAGAGTTTAGTGAATAACGAAGTGGATTTCGCACTTGTTTCTATCCTTCCCACAACATTAAAAATCGAAAAAATGGATTTACTTCAAAATAAATTATTCTTGGTAAACGACAAAAAAACTAAATTTAAAAAGAGTATAACAATATCTGAAATATTAAAAGATTTGCCATTAATTTTCAGAGAAAAAGGTTCCGGCACAAGACAAAATATGGAGAGTTTTATTGAAAGTAATAATATTTCAGTATTAAAAAAAATGGAATTAACATCCAACGAAGCTGTAAAGCAAGCGATATTGGCTGGTTTGGGCTGTTCTATAATGCCTTTGATTGGGATTAGAAGCGAACTTCAGAATGATGAATTACAAATTATCCCCGTCAAAGGACTTCCTATTAAAACAACGTGGAGCTTAATTTGGCTAAAAGGAAAGAAACATTCCCCTGTTTCACTATCCTTTTTAGATTATTTAATTAAAGAAAAAGCACAAATTGTTCAGGATAAATTTAGTTGGTCTGAGCAATATTAAACAATTATTTTTTTTAGGTTTAAAATTATGGATTTAAAGATCAAAGTCGGGCTTTAGTTACATCAATAATTTGTTTATAAATGTAAAATAGGTACTCGATTTTGGTTTTGAAAGCAGATTTTGTACCTGCAAATATTTTTCTAAATTGCTTAAAAAAAACAATTTTATGTGCCGAATTCCGAGTTGTTTAAAATTATTGCCAATCCTGATTAAATAATTATAAAATTGTATTTTTGCAATCTGAAAAAGGCATTATGATTATTGTAAAAACAAGAGAAGAAATAGAATTAATGCGTGAAAGCGCACTTATAGTTTCAAAAACGTTAGGAATGATTGCTCGGGAAATTAAACCTGGCGTGACCACTTTATATTTAGACAAATTAGCCGAAGAATTTATTCGAGATCACGGCGCAGTACCAAGTTTTCTTGGTTTGTATGGCTTTCCGAATTCACTTTGTATGAGTCCAAATGCGCAAGTCGTTCACGGAATTCCAAATACGATTCCCCTTGAAAGTGGCGATGTAATTTCAGTAGATTGTGGTGCATTCAAAAACGGATACCACGGCGACCACGCCTATTCATTTGAAATTGGCGAAGTTGCACCTGAAACTAAAAAATTATTACAAGTTACAAAAGAGTCATTATATATAGGTATTCGGGAATTCAAACTTGGAAATCGAGTAGAAGATGTTGGAAACGCCATTCAAAAATATACAGAATCTCACGGATATGGCGTCGTTCGAGAATTAGTTGGACACGGTTTGGGGCAAAAAATGCACGAAGACCCAGAAATGCCAAACTATGGAAAACGAGGTCGCGGAAAAATGTTTGTCGAAGGAATGGTTGTTGCCATTGAGCCTATGATTAATATGGGAACCAAAAACATAAAACAACTAAAAGACGGTTGGACAATTCTAACTGCCGACGGAAAACCAAGTGCCCATTTTGAACACGATGTAGCTATTATTGACGGAAAACCAGAATTGCTTTCTACATTTGCGTATGTTTATGAAGCTTTGGGAATTGTGAGCAATGAAGAAGATGAATTCAGAAAAATTCCTTTTGTTATTTAAAATCATCAAAACTTAAATGACCTTAAATGCCTTATATGGTTAAACTTTTTTAAACCATATAAGGTATTTAAGGTCATATAAGAAAAAACTAAACCTATATTTTTTAAAAAATTTCTGAAATTAGCTAATGAAAAAACTTTTTAAATTAATCCTCAATACCATTCCTCGTCCACTATTAATTAGACTGAGTTATGTGGCGCGTCCTGTTCTAGCTTTAATCCTAAAAGGAGATCAATTTACTGATCCAATAGACGGAAAAAGTTTCAAGATGTTTTTGCCGTATGGATACGGAAACCAACGCAATAACGTCCTTTCGCCAAGTACTTTGTCTTTAGAAAGACACCGTTTGCTTTGGTTGTATTTAAATAATGAAACCGATTTTTTTACTTCATTAGAAAAAAAAGAGGTCTTACATTTTGCACCAGAACAAGCTTTTTACAAATTATTTCGCAATCAAAAAAACATTAATTACACCACAACCGATTTATTTTCGCCACTTGCTGATGTAAAAGCAGACATTTGCAATTTGCCGTTTCAAGATAATTCCTACGATGTAATTCTTTGCAATCACGTATTGGAACACATTCCTGACGACACAAAAGCAATGCAAGAATTGTATCGGGTTTTAAAACCTG
The DNA here is from genome assembly GCA_044373975.1 of Flavobacterium sp. GTDB lineage: Bacteria > Bacteroidota > Bacteroidia > Flavobacteriales > Flavobacteriaceae > Flavobacterium. Next base: position 13,432 of record JBILPJ010000030.1, read on the forward strand.
GTGGAATGGGAATTTTCCAAATACCACAAGATTTATCACGAGCTAGCACTTTTTCTGATGATTCTATAACCAATCAAAAAGAACGCGCAACCATTTTTGGACAATACGACCACGTACGAATTTATGGACGTGATTATTTTGACAAACTAAGAAGCATTGGTTTTACAGTTGTTGAAGAAGATTATACTTCCAAAATCACACCCGAATTAGTAGAAAAATATTGTTTAGCAAAAGGCGAAATCATTCCCGTTTGTTATAAATAGTTCAAGCGTGCAATTCAATTGTTCTTTTTATTATATTTACAAAGAAAAATTACAAGTATGTCGAAAGCTTTTATTCTAAAATTCTTCCTTTTTTTTATATCCATTGCAACTTTTGCGCAAGTGGAAAAAGAAGTAGATCCACCTTTTAATATCAAAACAATTACATTTGTTCAAAACGGACAAAATGCAATTCCGATTTTTAGTTTAAACGATTCCTTCCAAATTCAGTTCGATGATTTGTATGGAAATGAAGCCAATTACTATTATGAAATAGCGCATTGCAATTACGATTGGAAACCTTCCGATTTAACAAGAAACGAGTATTTACGAGGTTTTGATGGGTTAAGAATCCAAGATTACACTAATTCACTTAATACATTGCAACTTTTTTCACATTACAATTTAACATTCCCGAACAAGAATACACAGTTTTTAGTAAGTGGAAATTACATTCTGAAAATATTAAATGAAGAAAGAGAAGTCGTTTTTTCAAGAAAATTCTTGCTTTATGAAAACTTGGTTTCTGTTCCTATGCAAGTAAAAAGAGCACGAACTTTAAATGTTATAAATTTCAAACAAAACATCGATTTTTCAGTAAAATCACCTTCACTCTTATTTCAAAGTCCACTTCAAAATGTAAAAGTGCTTTTACTTCAAAACGGAAAATTGAATGAAGCAATCACCAATATCAAACCGATGTACACCATTGGCAACGATTTAATTTACAAATACGATACCGAAACTCAATTTTGGGGAGGAAATGAATTTCTCTATTTTGAAAATAAAGACGTTCGTGCTGCCAACAATTTTATCGCTAGAATAGATTCCAATAATGGCGTTTACAATGCCCATTTATATGCCAATAATGCTCGAGCAAACAACACTTATACTTACAATCCAGACACCAACGGAAACTATATAATTCGAAATATCGGCGCTACCAATAACGAAATTGAAGCCGATTATACTTGGGTATTTTTCACATTATCAGCACCAGCTTTCTATGAAAAAAAAGGAATTTATGTGAATGGAATGTTCAATAATTATGCGCTTTCAGAAGAAAATAAAATGGAGTATAATGAGGCAAAAGGCATCTACGAAAAAGCACTTATGATCAAACAAGGCTTCACAAATTATCAATATGTTGTTGCCGATGCAAAGAAAAATATTGACTACGAAAACGCCATAGATGGCAATTATTATCAAACCGAAAACAATTATTTTGCAATTATCTACTACCGTGAAAACAACCAACGCTACGACCGAATTATCGGAAAAGGAGTTGCAAATTCGGAGGATATTACAAACTAATTTATTTTTTTAACAAAGTATTGTTTCAAGGACTATTTTTTGTAATTTTACATAAATTCAGCGTAAATAGTTATGGTATCGCAAATCACAAGAGGTATAAAAATTTCAGTTTCTACTAGTTTTGAAGGCACTTACTTCAAAAACTACAAGATTCAATTTGCCTTTAGCTACCAAATTACAATCGAAAACCACAGCAAAGATTCGGTGCAATTAATGACCCGCCACTGGGAAATTTTCGATTCTCTACAAGAAACAGAAATTGTTGACGGCGAAGGAATTATAGGAAAAAAACCAGTTTTAAAACCTGGGGAATCACACACGTACAGCTCTGGATGCCTGCTAACATCGCCATTTGGTGCAATGCAAGGACATTTCAATATGGTGAATTTCACCTCTACACGAAACTTCAAAGTCGTTGTCCCAACATTTCGATTAAGCGCCCCATTTGCATTAAATTAATTTGAAGCTATTTCCAGCAGTCCATTACAACTCCTCGTCCAAAAAATCTTTTTTTCTATTGTGTTTTCAAGAGCTTCCTCTGGTCGCTTTGAAAACACAAGAAAAAATAGCTTTTTGAACTGCGGGGTTTCCATTTCCGTCTGGGCTAACCCAAATGAAATCAAGTAATCAAATAATTTGATTGCTTGTGGATTTTTTATTCTAAAATCTTATTTCTAAAATCTAAAATTATTTTATTCACCCAAAAACGGGTATCTGTAATCTTCTGGTGTAACAAATGTTTCTTTGATAGTTCTTGGTGAAGCCCAACGCAACAAGTTCAATGCCGAACCCGCTTTGTCATTCGTTCCAGAAGCTCGTGCACCTCCAAAAGGCTGCATTCCTACAACTGCTCCTGTTGGTTTATCATTTACATAAAAATTTCCTGCAGCATTTTGCAAAGCAATCGTTGCTTGCTCAATAGCATAACGATCTTGACTAAATATCGCTCCAGTTAATGCATATTCCGAAGTTTGGTCAACCAATTCTAATGTAGCTTCCCAAGCAGCATCTTCATACACATAAATAGTCATAACAGGTCCGAATAATTCGGTTTCCATTGTAGCATATTTCGGATTTGTAGTAACGATTACAGTTGGCTCAATAAAATAACCTACTGATTTATCATAATTTCCACCAACGATAATTTCCGCATCGGTGTCTTTTTTTGCTTGCTCGATGAATCTTACTAATTTGTCAAAAGAACCTTCGTGAATAACTGCGGTAATGAAATTTCCAAAATCTTCTGGAGAACCCATTTTCATCGATTTCACGTCAGTTATTAATTGTTGTTTTATTGCAGGCCACAAACTTTGAGGTACATAAGCTCTTGAAGCTGCAGAACATTTTTGCCCTTGAAATTCAAATGCACCACGAACAATTCCTGTTGCAACTTGTTTTACATTGGCACTTGGATGCGCAACAACAAAATCTTTCCCACCTGTTTCACCTACAATTCTTGGGTAAGTTTTATAATGGTGAATGTTAGTTCCAATTTTTGCCCAAATGTCTTTGAAAACGTGAGTCGATCCCGTGAAATGAACTCCAGCAAAATCGCGACTTGCAAGAACGGTATTGGTAATCATCTCGGCATCGCCAAAAACTACGTTGATAACTCCGTCTGGGATTCCCGCTTCTTTGAAAATATCGATGATGATTTTTGCAGAAAATACTTGGCTGTCACTTGGTTTCCAAATCACAACATTTCCCATCATGGCTGCACTTGCAGGTAAATTTGCCGCAATTGCAGTAAAATTAAAAGGCGTAATTGCATATACAAATCCTTCTAAAGGACGGTATTCTAAACGGTTCCAAACGGCTGAATCTGATTTTGGTTGGTCGTTATAAATTTGCGTCATAAACTCTACATTATAACGAAGAAAGTCAATTAATTCGCAAGATGCATCTATTTCTGCTTGAAAAACATTTTTAGATTGTGCAATCATTGTTGCGGCATTAATTCTT
>JBILPJ010000144.1:0-6070 GCA_044373975.1 Flavobacterium sp.
ATTTCGAAATCTAAAACTAAATCTTGCAATTCTAAATTAGCTTTTCTTGTAAAAGTTATTTCTACACCTTCAGAAATTCTTTTTTTAGTTTCGTCCAAAAATTCTTGAATCAAAGTAATATTATCTGCAGTATTGGGTAATTCTAACATCATTTTGCTTGGTTTAAAATAGAATACAAATATAGCAAATAGTATTTAATTCCCAACCATTGGGAAAAATTATTTTTACATAACATATAGTTATTGCAAGAAAATAGAATTGGCACAAGGAGAAAATTCGCATAGATTCTGAAAAAGTTCTTATGAAAATCTAAACGTGAAATTTTAGCCCCGATAGCAGCGATATCCCACGCTTTTGGGCGTGGATATAGCGAATAGCGGGACAAATCGTGAGGTGAAAAAGGAAATTTCTGCTCCCAAAAAAATTAAAACTTATGTTCCTTTTTAGTAATTACCAATAAAGAAATAAACGAAATCGCGGCAGCAACGGTCAAATAATATCCCACAAAATTAATTCCGTAGTTTTTAGCCATCCAAATGGCAATCATTGGCGCAAAGGCAGCTCCAATAATTCCCGCAAAATTAAACGTTAGGGAAGCACCTGAATACCGCACTTCGGTAGGGAAAAGTTCCGATAAAAAAGTTCCCAAAGGGCCGTAAGTCAATCCCATTAAGGTCATTCCTACAATTAAAAATAAGGAAATCAGGCTGGTGTTTCCAGAGCCCAATAGCAAAGAAAATAGTAATCCGAATATTGCAATTGCTGCTGATATTGCCATTAAAACGGTGCGTCTTCCAAATTTATCGGCTAAAAGCGCAGACACGGGAATTGCGATTCCGAAAAACACCACCGAAAATAATTGCATAATTAGGAAATCTCTTCTAGTGAATCCTAAATCGGTGGTTGCCCAACTCAAAGAAAAAACGGTCATTAAATAGAAAATCACAAAGGTTGCCACCGCTGCCAAAGTTCCGAAAACAAGCTCCCGTCGGTACGATTTTAGCAAGGTGAACAATGGGATTTTTACGCTTTTTTTGGTTTCTAAAGCATTTATAAATGAAGGTGTTTCGGTAATTTTTAATCGAATATAAAACCCAACAAGTACTAAAACAGCACTCGAAATAAAGGGTATTCTCCAGCCAAAATCAAAAAATTGTGCTTCGGTTAAGGTGTCATTCAATAATAGAAAGGTGCCGCCAGAAAGTAGCAAACCAATGGGTGCGCCCAATTGCGGGAACATTCCGTACCAAGCGCGTTTGGTTGGTGGTGCGTTTTCAATTGCCAATAAAACGGCTCCTCCCCATTCGCCTCCAAGTCCCAAACCTTGACCAAATCGGCAAAGCATCAATAAAAAAGGAGCGGCAATTCCGATTGAGGTGTATGTTGGTAAAAAACCGATGGCTACAGTAGAAATTCCCATTGTCAATAAGGCAAAAACCAAGGTTGTTTTTCGCCCAATTTTATCGCCATAATGTCCAAAAACTGCCGATCCAATTGGACGTGCAAAAAAAGCTATTGAGAAAGTTGCCAACGATTGAAGTATTGAAGCTGTGGGATTTGAGCTTGGGAAAAATAATTGTGGAAATACCAAAACCGCGGCATTGGCATAAATATAAAAGTCGAAAAACTCAATTGAAGTTCCAATTAAACTACCAAAAAGAACGTGTTTTGTAGAATTTACTTTGTTTGTATTTGGAATTTCATTCATATAAATGCTTTTTAAATTGGGTTTAAACTGGTTTTAATTTTCAAATATAAGGATTATTTGGTTCCAAAAAATGCAATTTCAGTATCACATTGGAATCCTGATTAATTTTGAAAATGTTATATTTGCAACTGTTTGTAACAGCTAAAAATACAAGAACCGATGTTTTTCAATTCGCTACATTTTGCCGTTTTTCTGCCATTGGTATTTTTATTGTATTGGTTTACAGGTCGCTCTTCTAAGAAAATACAGAATATAATCTTGATTTTGGCGAGTTATTATTTTTACTCGTGTTGGGATTGGCGGTTTCTCTTTCTATTGGTTTTCTCTACATTTTTAGATTATTATACGGCACTCAAAATTGAAAAAAGCGAAAAAGAAATCCCTCGAAAAATTTGGTTTTGGCTAAGTATTGGTATCAATTTGGGATTATTAGGTTTATTTAAATACTATGATTTCTTTGCGGTTTCAATGGCAAATATGCTGCATTCAGTAGGTTTTGAGGCGAATCCATTGTTGCTAAAATTAATATTACCCATTGGAATTTCGTTTTACACCTTCCACGGATTGTCCTACGTAATTGATATTTATTACAAACGCATTAACGCCGAACGCAATTTTGTTGATTATTCCTTATTTGTGAGTTACTTTCCACTTTTGGTTGCTGGACCAATTGAACGAGCAACGCATTTATTGCCACAAGTAAAAGTTGCCCGAAAATTCAATTTTGACCAAGCCAAGTCTGGTATTTATCAAATTTTGTGGGGATTATTCAAGAAAGTCGTCATCGCCGATACCTGTGCCATTTATGCCAATGCAATATTCGATAACTACCAAAGTATGAATTCGCTTTCCCTTTTATTAGGTGCTTTTTACTTTGCATTTCAAATTTATGGAGATTTTTCAGGCTATTCAGATATTGCTTTGGGAGTTTCAAAACTGTTTGGAATTGACTTATTACGGAACTTTAATTACCCTTATTTTTCAAGAGACATTGCTGAATTTTGGCGACGTTGGCACATTTCATTATCGTCGTGGTTTCGAGATTACGTCTATATTCCATTGGGCGGAAGCAAAGGCAGCAAGGGAAATCAAGTCCGAAATGTATTTATAATTTTCCTTTTAAGCGGATTTTGGCACGGTGCGAATTGGACTTTTTTAGCTTGGGGAACAATTAATGCACTCTATTTTTTACCGTTATTATTATTGAATAAAAACCGAACCAATATCGATCCGGTTGCAATTAATTTTTCTTTTGCTTCCTTGAAAACGATTTGGCAAATTCTCAGCACTTTTATTCTGACGTGTTTCGCTTGGATTTTCTTCAGATCATCAACTATTGCAATTGCATTGGATTATATAAAACGGATTTTCACTCAAGGTGAATTTACAGAACAGTACCTGAAAATAGAACGTTACAATTATGAAATAGTACTTTTAATTTTACTTTTCATTGGTGTTGAATGGAATTTTAGAAATCAAATCGAACCGCTTTCTGGTCGGTATTCTTGGTTTAAAGTGGCATTGTGTTTCATAGGAATTGTAGTTTTAGGCGTTTTTTCGGATTATAAATCTTTCATCTATTTTCAATTCTAATGAAAAATTTTATACTTTTTATAGCCAAAATCATCGGATTATTTTTCGTTTTGCTTTGTCTGCTGGACTTGGGATTTACACAGATTTATTTAAATGACAACAAACACAACAAAACCAACTTTGTTTACAATTCTGAAAACAAGAACTTTGATGTCATTTTCCTAGGTTCCTCAAGAGCAAATAATCATTTTGTACCTTCTGTATTTGAGGAAAAAGGACTTAAAACCTATAATTATGGAATGAGTGGTTCGCATTTATATGAAACCGCTTTACTATTTGAATTGATGTTGGAGCGTCATTACAAAATCAAAACGGCAATAATTCAAATTGATTTGAACATTTGTGGCGACGAACCTTCCCCAAAATATTTAGCACAATTTCTACCTTTTATTCACGATTCAGAAACGGTGGCAAACTATTTGTCTTCGCAACCCGATTTTTACCTATGGTATTACATTCCATTTTACAGGTATACTGAATATGAAACGGCAATTGGTTTTAGAGAAACTTGGAATACTTTAATGGAAAAACCCAATAGTCTGTTGCAAAATGGCGGCTATTATCCGTTGAAAAGAAAAGGAGTCAATATGAAAAACAGCTTGATTGGATTGAAACCCATTCGCAATGCAAGCTATGAGAAAATCAAAGCGTTGTGTTTAAAAAACAACATTCAATTGATTGCTGTTACCACACCAATTTGCGAAAACACTAAAAATCGTGCCTATTTTGATGCCGTTACAAAAGTGTATCCCGAAATAAAAAGATACGATACTGTGGTGAAAGACGACCGCTATTTTGCGACTTGCGGTCATCTAAATGTAGAAGGCGCAACACTTTTAACTAAAAAAGTATTGAAAGATATTTTAAAGAAAGACTAAATACCCATTTTTTTTGGTAATTTTACTCCAAATAAATTTCCCTATGCCAACGGACTGTATTAGCTATCAAAATTCTGGATATTTCACTCCTTTGATGAACGATTATTTGAATCAAAAATCAAATTTAGAGCCGCTTTACAACCATTTTCCAACTATTGAAAATTTTGAAAAACAACTGATTGAAAAGCAACAAAACTACAATTCCAAAATTCGAGAAATTTTAGTTTCAGTATTGAACAAACAATATGAATCGGTTACAATTTCTGATTTAACGAAGAAGAATATCGCTTTACTTTCAGAGGAAAACACCTTCACGATTACAACGGGACACCAGCTCAATTTATTTACAGGACCTTTATATTTCTTATATAAAATCATTTCAACCATAAATTTAACGAAGGAATTAAAGTCGAAATATCCAACGTATAATTTTGTTCCTATTTATTGGATGGCGACAGAAGACCACGATTTTGATGAGATTAATTATTTTAATTTTAAAGGAAAAAAATTCCAGTGGAACAGAGAAAGTTCGGGACCAGTTGGGAGATTATCGACTGAAGGTTTGGATGATTTTCTTAAAGTTTTTGAAATGGAATTAGGTTCGGGAACCAATGCCGATGGATTAAAAAAACTATTTAAAGACGCTTACGCAAATAACGATTCGTTAGCCAATGCCACTCGGTTTTTAGCAAATGAACTTTTTGGTTCTTATGGACTAGTGATTTTAGATGCTGATAATTCGGAATTAAAAACTGAATTTATTCCTTATATTAAGGAAGAATTAGTAAATCAAACAGCCAATAAAACGGTTTTAGAAACACTTGAAAAATTAAAAGAATATCCTGTACAAGTCAATCCTCGTGAAATAAATCTCTTTTACATTGAAGATAATTTGCGAGAACGCATTCTTTTTGAAGATGGAAAATACAAAATTAACAATACCAAAATCACTTTTTCCGAAAATGGAATTTTAGATTTAGTTGATAAAAATCCTGAAAAATTCAGTCCAAATGTGATGCTTCGTCCGTTATATCAAGAAGTGATTTTACCCAACTTATGCTACATTGGTGGCGGTGGAGAAATTGCTTATTGGTTGGAATTAAAGGCTACTTTTCAAGCTTTCAAATGTACTTTCCCAATACTCTTATTGCGAAATTCGGCACTTTTGGCAACTCAAAAACAAGTTGAAAAAGCAACAAAATTAGGATTAACTTGGATTGATTTATTTTCAAAACAAGAAGAATTAATGAATAGAAAAGTCTTAGAAATCTCAGAAATTCCAATTGACTTTTCCATTCAGAAAGAATTTTTAAAACAGCAATTTTCTGATTTATATACGATTGCAAATCAAACAGATAAATCTTTTCTTGGCGCAGTAAAAGCACAAGAAACCAAGCAAATTAAAGGTTTAGAAAATTTGGAAAAACGACTTTTAAAAGCCCAAAAAAAGAAATACGTTGCCGAATTACAACGTATCATTGATTTGCAAAACGAGTTATTTTCGAATCAAAGTTTGCAAGAGCGAAAAGCCAATTTCTCTGAATTTTATTTGGAAACTGGAAAAGCATTGATTGAAAAATTAGTTGCAGAATTAAAACCTTTGGAACAGGATTTTAATATTATTGTACTTTAATAAAAATTTGATAAATTTAGTTCCAAATCTGTTTCCAAATTTACCAAAAATACTTGAATAATGGTTGACATTGCCTATTTAGAATTTCTTGAAAACATACTTACCGATAATAGAAAAGAGCGTTTTTTGAACGTACTTAAAAATAGAACAAATCATTTTACGATTGCCGTTGAAGATATTTTTCAAATGCACAATACGAGTGCGGTTATGCGCAGTTGCGAGGTTTTTGGTATTCAGGAACTGAATGTTATTGAGCAA
>JBILPJ010000031.1:0-16935 GCA_044373975.1 Flavobacterium sp.
TATAAACTCCTCCAGTTTGATACGTAGTTCCATTCCATGTAAATGAATCACAGGCAACTTGAGTTTCTGTAGTTGTGGTGCTGTTATTTATCGTAAGATTTAACGTAGCAACATTGGTACAACCGGCAGTATTTACTGATGAAAAAGTATAAACTCCTCCAGTTTGATACGTAGTTCCATTCCATGTAAATGAATCACAAGCAACTTGAGTTTCTGAAGTTGTGGTGCTGTTATTTATCGTAAGATTTAACGTAGCAACATTGGTACAACCAGCAGTATTTACTGATGAAAAAGTATAAACTCCTCCAGTTTGATACGTAGTTCCATTCCATGTAAATGAATCACAGGCAACTTGAGTTTCTGAAGTTGTAGTGCTGTTATTTATCGTAAGATTTAACGTAGCAGTATCAGGACATCCAGCAGCGTTTGTAGTTACATTTGTGTAAGTGCCATTTGCTGAATAAGTAGTTCCATTTGCAGCCCAAAAGTAGGAATCACATGCTGTTATACTTGAACTTGATGATGTGCTGATGTTTATTGTAACAACAACTGAAGCAACAGCTGAACATCCATTTGTATTAGTTCCTTTGATATAATAAGTTCCTGCAATAGCAATTGTAGGAGTTAAATAAACCAAAGTAGCGGCAGCATCTGTAAAGTACGTAAATGTTAATCCTGTATCTGAACCTGAAGTAACTCCAGTTGCGGTTAAGTCAACAGTATTTGGAGTACAAACTGTTTGTGCAACTGTCATAATCATTGGAAGTGCATTTACTGTTACTCCCACTGATGCTAGTCTAATACAACCTAAAGAAGATGTAGCATTTACTGTATATGTAGCGACTGGTGCAGCAGTATTAGATTTAAAATAAACTGTTGCAGTGTTTTCACCTGAATAAGAAATAGTAGCGGCAGCGTCAGTATATAAATTTGTAATTGGCGCCCAAGACAAAGTAGTAGCCTCTAAAATAGATATTCTTAAATTAGGTCTGCTTGTCGTTGCTGTTGTTGCAACTGCATTTGAACAAACAGTCGCATTATTATCTTGTGAAAGGTAGGAATTCAATCCAGAAGCTACTGTTGATGACTCTAAAGAAATTGAATTCGCTAATATCCCACCACCATTACTGTTATTAAAACAAGTTTCAACTAATAAATTTGAAATACCATCCCAAACTAAAGGAGTAAATAATACAAAATCTAAGTTTCCGGTTCCTGTACTTGGTGTATAATTGACAGGGGCTAAAACAATATTATTTGCACCAGCAATGAAAGCAGTACCTAAAGTCGTATTAGAAACAAAACCTGCATTAATATTAAAAGAATTTAAAACAATTGGAGTTCCTGACAAAGCAACAAACCCAATACTACTAATTTTTTGTCCTGACACCATTCCTAAAGCTGTTAATTCAGAAGCAGTATATAATGCTTGAGATTTAGAACCTCCATAATATCCTCTAAAAGGGGTTGATGCTATGTTTGTAGATGTACCTGAGCCAATTTTACCTTGAACACCAATAGTTCCTCCAGAAACTACCAAAGATTGAATTGCATCTGGGCAAACCGAACCTGTTACTGGTGAAATAGTCATAACTGATGGTAACGGATTTACAATAATAGCAAAACTTACTGTAGAAGAACACAAACTTCCTGATGTTTGAGATGCTGTTAATGTATAAGTTGTTGAAACCGATGGACTGAATGTCCAACCCGTAGTTTCATCTCCTGAAACATTGGTTGCTGGTGACCAAGTGTAAGTGTTATAATCACTAACTATAGAAGTAAGATTTACAGTAGAAGTTGCATCAGATTCACAAATTGCAGCCGTTGGGGCATCAATTGAAAGCGCTGGCGGAGTAGTAACTGTAGCAGAAACAGCTACTCTTGGTGATGAACATACAACTTGACCATTAAATTTAATGTTTATTCTATTTAAAGATGTTGCTCCTGTAGTTGTAGTTCCAGTATAAGAATTAACCCACAAAACTTTATTATCTGTTGTAGCGGTAAAATAAGTTTGTGAATTATTAGTAGCATCCGCTCCATCATGCGTTACGTTAACAACGATATTAGAAACCCCATCCCATACAAAAGGTGAAGTAAATGAAATAGTCTGCCAACCAGTTGCAGAATGCGTATAAGTTGAAGGTCCATATACTGTAGTATAAGTGGCTGATGGCAAGAAAGTCGTATTTGCAAAAGACGTTCCAGCTGTATTTCCCATTTTTACAGTAAAATTCGCATTTGTTGCCCCATCACCTAATGATGCAATATTATAGGCAATTGAATTTATATTACCTGCACGAATTCCAGCTGCGCTTAACTCTGATGCAGTATAAATAGTCTGACTCCAATAGTTTGGCCATCTGTTACAAAATGCTGTTGGTTGTGCTATAGCACCCGTTAAAGTTACGCCAGCACCTATAGTTGCACTTCCTGATGTAGAAGATTCTGCAGCTGCATAATATGGTGTTGTTAAAGAAATTGAAGGTGTTACCAAAGTATTTCCTGTTCCAACTAAATTTCCACCACTTAAAGCATCATACCAATTTATTATTGAACCAGCATTTGATGTAGCAGCTAAAGATACTGTTCCAGTTCCACATCTTGTGGCTGGAGTAGATGTTGCTATTGCATTTGCAAATGTGATTTGAACTGCTGTAGAAGTACCTATATTTGTAGCACAAGTAACATTACATCTATAATATGTTGAAGTTGTTGGTGCTACTAGAAGCGATGCGTTTGGAGCCCCTGAAATGGCAGTATAAATAGAACCATCAGTAGAACTTTCCCAAGCATAAGTTACTCCAGAACCTGAAGTTGAATTTTGCAAACTCAAAGTAATACTTTCACCAAGACAAATCACATTTGCGGAAGCAACTGTATTACCAGGAGAAGGTGTTCCACTACAAGAGTTTGAAGTAGCATAAGAAAGGAAACCCGAATAGTTTGCAGCTGTAGCAACCGTGTTTGATTGTGTATTATTATTTGGAGTTCCTGCTGTATAAGTAGCTATACTTCCAAAACTATTGGAATAAATACCCGATGCAGAAGGTGCTTGAACTGGAATGCTTGAACTTGCAATTCCTGCATCTGTTAATTTTACATTTATATCTGAAATAGTTCCTGAAACTAAAGGTGCTTCCCATCTTCTAACAGTACTCAAATTAGTAATTGAGGCATCAACAGTTCCTGAATTAGAATCAAAAGCTTCTGCTTTCATAACTGAAACAGTCGAAGTACTTGGTGCTAATGCAACTGGAGCATACGTTGCTTTTCCAACTGGGAAAGGTATAAAAGTTGAATTTGTGTTTCCAGAAGCAATAGTTCTTGCTAAAGGACCTTTTACATAAGCTGTTACACTACCTCCTACTAAAGTTCCTGCTGCAGTTGCAGTACCTAATGTCAATAAATTAGTATTTGTAGTAGTAATAATTCCTTGTGTTAAAGTTAAAGTACCACTAATAGTAAGAGGTGTGTTTAATGTAATTCCACTTACATTAGAATTATTAACAGTTAACGATGTTAAATTTGCAGTGGCTAAAGTTACTAAATTTCTAAAGACTCCTGAACCAGAAATAGTTTGTGCATTTGAAGATGCAACTCCCGTAGTTGTTGGAGAATTCAATATTGTAGTATAAAGAGCTGTCGAGGTTGTCAATATACCACCCGAATTTACATTTAAATTACCCCCAAAATATAGTGATGAAATTTCAGATTCACCACCCGTATTTACTGAATAATTTCCTTTCACATACAGTTGATAAAATGAAGTAACTTTACGATTTGTTCCAATTGGTCCGTTTACAACAACACTACCCATATTTAAAATTGCAGAACCCACCCAATTATTAACATAAAAACCATTTATGTGTCCTCCTGAAGTAGTCGAAATACCGTCTCCAAAAATAAATTTATGATTTTCATTTACACTATTAGTTGAGGCAGTTGCATTGTTATAATAAATTGCATAACCGCTAGTATTAGTAGTTGCTGAATGAGGATCAATTATTGTAATATTTCCACCGGTTAATGAAATGTTTGCAACCAATTGATTAAAATTCAATAATGGTGTTCCCGATGCCACTGAATTTACAACGATTCCTGCATCATTTCCATCAATATTAATATCACCACCTGATTGATTGAAAACCGAAGTTAAGGTAGGGTTTGTAATATTTCCATTAACATTTAATGTTCCGCCTGAAACGGTTAAAGTACCATTATTGGTTAACAGATTATTATTCAAAGTGCACCCAACAGTTAAGTCTCCTGACACAATGGAAAGGGTACTTCCTGCAGTAATAGTAACATTCTTTGAAACATTTCCAGCAGAGTTTACGGTTACAATTGTCCCAGCGGCAATAGTAACTAAATCGTTACAAGTTGGCGCAAATCCTTTGTTCCAAGTAGTTGTTGCTGACCAATCTCCATTTGCAATTGAAACAAAAGGAACATCTGCTGCAGCAATACCTACATATATATCTCCCGCTGTAATGTCAGCAGTTGTCAAACCTGTTCTTTGTGCTCCGGGCGTTATAGTTCCATTTTGATGCACCCCTCCAATTATTGCATTTGCAAGCATAATTCTCGCATTACCATTTGATGGATATAAAGTATTATTTGCAATTAAAACCAACGAATGTGTACCATTAGCAACATAAGAAGCATCTTTAGTAATAGTCCATTTTCCATCATATCTATCTGTAATAGTATAGGCTCCGTCAACAACTAACAATCCAGAAGTGAAAGAATTTGAGTCATTATAGGTAGCCGATAATTCTCCTGCAACATTTCCTGTTGTAGTTCCAGCTCTTGAAATATACAGAGCACGTTGAACTCCAGAAGTATTCATAAAAGGATACCTACTTGTTCCGTTAGAAGGGTCTGTTCCAGCCGTTATTGCAGAACCAGTTGCGGTTGCAGTCCACCATCTTGAAAAAGTAGCACCTGATAAAAATCCAGTTCCAACTGGAGCGGTTAATGTATTTCCAACTGCTCCGTTTCCAAATGTCATTTTATTGCTACCTAAATCAATTCTTGCACTAGTCAAGTTAAGGTTATACGTAATTTTTAAATTATTAAAAGACCAAATAATATTTGGAGTTGCTAAACTTGTATTTCCAAAAGTTAAATTCCGAATTACATTAGTTTTAAAAGCCCCTGTACCGTTTACAGTTTGAACTGCAGAACCACTCAATGTTATATTTCCCGCAGTAGTTGCGCCAACGGAAAGATCAATTGTTCCGTTATTAATAACATTCCCTTTAACAATTATAGTTTTACCAATGGTACTATTAAATACATTAATCAACCCAACCGAAGTAACATATAAGTTACCGTTTATTGAAAATGATGTTGGTGTTACTCCATAATCTAATGTTCCGTTTACAGTTAAATTAGTAATTTCTTGTCCCGATAAATCAGATGAAACTACATGTCCATTGCTAACAATAGCGTTATCATAAGCAGTTGGAGCAGTTCCAGCATCCCATGTACTTCCCACTGACCAACTACCTGACGCAACAGAAGTATAAGTTCCTGGAAATCTTGATATTAATGAAATATTATCAATACTTGCAGGAGGTTGAGTTCCATCTACATCATTTTTCCAGTGAAAAATAAGTCTAAAAGTAGTACCCGATAAAGAAGCTGGCAAATAAATAGTTGTTGTTTGAACTGTCCCTTGTAAATTACCATTTCCTAACCAAGTTGCTCCAGCAATACCTGCAGGAACATTAGTAGCACCATTTCCAGGATGTGTAGTAGAACCAGTTGGAACAACAGTTGTTGGCGCATAAAATACTTGCCAGTTATCCCAAGTAGATTCTCCTTGACAAATCCAATTAAAAGACAATTTAACTACCGTTTCTCCCGCAGGAACTGTTACATCTCTCCAAAAGAAATTTGAAGCATTGTTAGCAGGAGTATATGAATTTGAAACTCCATCATTTGAAATGTAAGCAGAATTTCCTGCAATTGGTGCTGAAGCTATAGCTGTTCCAATTATCCAGGGATTATTTACTGAACTCGAATTTATCCATCCGTTGGAAGCAAAAGTACTCCCATTCTCAAATCCTCCATCGCCTGAAGGACTTATTAAAGTTGTCTGGGAATACACATTCTTGCTTCCAAAAGCAAAAAATAGAGCCAGAAATAAGATTTTAAAAGCATTTCTTTTAATCAAAAAAGAAGCTTTGCCAGAAATCGAACTTGCAAACAGCAAATCACGACAATAATTGTAAATTTCATTCATAAATCAGGGTTTTTAAATTGTAAAAATTTTTATAAACAAACATTGAGTTTAGGTGTAAACGTAACTTACATTTATCTATAAAAAAAATGCCAGGTAATAAACGGGCGTATTTGCGTATAAGTGGGCATTTTTTGGTATTTTACTTTTTAAGGATACGATTTTAAGGGTTAAAAACTAAATCTAAAAAATAATATCCTCTCTATTTCACTTCGAAAATGTATAAACTAAATAACAAAATATAAAACCAATTTGTTTAAATACAATCATTTTAAATAGAGATAAATAAAATAAAAAAGCTAAATAAAAATTGAAGAAATCGATACATATTCACAAAAACTCGTATCGCCTTTTCAAAACATTTAAACAAAATTTACTTTCCAAATTATAAATTGTTATTTTTGCTTGACTAAAATCAAACATCTATGTTAATTATTGGAATTGCTGGAGGAACAGGAAGTGGAAAAACTACGGTTGTTCACCAAATTATGAACGAATTACCAGAAACCGAAGTCGGAATTATTTCGCAAGATTCCTATTATAAGGAAACCCACAACTTGAGTTTCGACGAGCGTTCCCTTATCAATTTCGACCATCCAAGAGCCATAGATTTTGAATTATTAGTTGCACATCTCAAAGAATTAAAAGCAGGAAACAACATCAATCAACCCGTTTATTCTTTCGTAACACACAACAGGACAGACGATTCCATATTCACGCATCCTCGAAAAGTGATGATTGTTGAAGGAATTCTAATTCTCGCCAACGCCGAATTAAGAGAACTTTTTGATGTGAAAATTTACGTACACGCCGATTCCGATGAACGCCTTATCAGAAGGTTAAGAAGAGATATTGCAGAGCGTGGACGCGACATGAACGAAGTCCTAAACAGGTATCAAAACACACTGAAACCAATGCACGAGCAGTTCATCGAGCCTACAAAAGCCTTCGCCGACATCATCATTCCAAACGATAAATATAACACCGTCGCAATAGATGTGGTAAGAGCTGTAATAAATCAACGGATTTCATAAAATTTTCACTAATTTTATACCATTATTTTTTGGAGCTATTTCCTGCTGTCCGCTAAATCCTCGCTAAAACGCGAGGGATACCGCTTCCATCAGGGCTAAAAAAACATTCCGTCATAACTATGAAAAATCCGTTAAAAAATACAATTCAAAAAAAACCTTGGCTAAAAATAATTAGCAATAAGTACCTTTTAATTTTACTATTATTTGGAACTTGGATGCTTTTTTTAGACAACTATTCCTATATGGATCAACGGGTTTTGAACAAACAAATTGACGAATTACAAGACAATAAAAAATACTACCAAGACGAAATCAGAAAAGATAAAGAAAATATCAAATTACTGAAAAATCAAGACCAAGTAGAAAAATATGCACGCGAAAAATACTATATGAAAAAAGACAGCGAAGATATTTATATAGTTGAATTTGAAGGCGATACAATAAAAAAATAATTTAAAATAAACCCAAAATGGATACTGCATTATTCTCTGAATTTGAATCCGTTTCTTCAAAACAATGGAAACAAAAAATACAATTTGAACTCAAAGGCGCCGATTATAATGATACCCTTATTTGGAATTCGCCTGAAAATATAAAGGTAAAACCATTTTACCATCAGGACGATTTACAAGATATTTTACCTGTAAATACAAAAGCTACCGAATTCAAAATATGCCAAAACATTTTTGTTTTTGACCTCGATAAATCAATAGAAAGAGCAATAGAATCAATAGTTCGTGGTGCCGAAAGCATCCGATTTTCTATCGAAGACGAAACCATTGATGTTGCAAAACTATTAGAAAAACTACCTTTAGAAAGCGTTACAATTTACTTCAATTTGGATTTTATTTCAATCGATTTCGTTTCTAAAATCGAAGCAATTGCCCAAAAAAGAAACGCAAAAATATATTGCAACTTAGACCCAATTGGTCAATTAGCAAAAGAGGGAAATTGGTTTAAAACCAAAGAAAAAGATAATTTTGAAACCCTAAATTCACTCTCAAAAATAGTTTCAAAAAGTTCAATTATAAGTATTGACGGAACTTTATATCAAAATGCTGGTGCCAATATGGTGCAACAAATTGCCTATTCACTCGCTCACACCAACGAATATTTAAACCGAATTTCAATCATAAATCAACCGATTGTTTTTCAAATTTCTGTGGGAACAAACTACTTTTTTGAAATTGCAAAATTACGGGCGTTGCGTATTTTATTCCATTTGATAGCCAAAGAATACAACCCCAATTTAGAATGTCATTTATTGGTTTCGCCAACAAAAAGGAACAAAACAATCTACGATTATAATGTGAATATGTTGCGCACCACAACCGAATGTATGTCAGCAATTATTGGTGGTGCAGACGCAATTGCCAATCTTCCTTATGACGCTTTATACCACAAAGACAATGAATTTGGAGATAGAATTGCCAGAAATCAATTGTTGGTTTTAAAAAATGAAAGCTATTTTGATAAAGTCAATAATCCTGCCGATGGCACGTACTATATTGAAAGTATCACCAATCAATTGGCAGAAAAAGCATTGACTTTATTTAAAGATATTGAGGCAAATGGTGGATTCCTAAAACAATTGAACGAAGGAATTATCAAAAGAAAAATTCAAGAAAGCGCCGATAAGGAACAAGAATTATTCGATTCTGGAAAAGAAGTTTTATTGGGAACGAATAAATATCCCAACAAAGACGACAAAATGAAACACGATTTAGAATTGTTTCCATTTGTAAAAGTAAAGCCAAGAAAAACATTGATTACGCCAATAATCGAAAAAAGATTAGCGGAGAAAATAGAGCAAGAACGATTAGGTGCTGAATAATAAGCGATATAAATTAGTGTAAATAGTCACTTCAAATGAAAAGAAAAAACTTACAACATATTACGTTAGTCGAAAGTCAAGAACCAAAAGTTGAAAATAATTCAGTGCATTCATCTGAAAATTTTCTTACTGCCGAACGAATTGAACTTAAACCAACTTATTCAAAATCTGATATTGAAAATTTAGAACATTTGGATTTTGCTGCTGGTTTCGCACCCAATTTGCGTGGTCCGTATGCAACAATGTTTGTCCGAAGACCTTGGACAATTCGTCAATATGCAGGATTTTCAACTGCCGAAGAAAGCAATGCATTCTATAGAAGAAATTTAGCTGCGGGTCAAAAAGGACTTTCCATTGCATTTGATTTACCAACGCACCGCGGTTACGATTCAGATCACGAACGCGTTGTTGGCGATGTTGGAAAAGCTGGTGTTGCCATTGATTCTGTTGAAGATATGAAAGTATTATTCGACCAAATTCCTCTGGATGAAATGTCGGTTTCAATGACAATGAACGGAGCAGTATTGCCAATTATGGCTTTCTATATCGTTGCCGCAGAAGAACAAGGCGTGAAACCCGAACAACTTTCTGGAACAATCCAAAACGACATTTTGAAGGAATTTATGGTTCGTAATACCTATATTTATCCGCCTGCGCCTTCAATGAAAATTATTGCTGATATATTTGAATTTACTAGCAAAAAAATGCCAAAATTCAATTCCATTTCAATTTCTGGTTACCACATGCAAGAAGCTGGAGCTACCGCCGATATTGAATTGGCTTACACTTTGGCAGACGGTTTAGAATATATAAGAACAGGGCTTTCTACTGGAATGAAAATTGATGAATTTGCCCCTCGCCTATCCTTTTTCTGGGCAATTGGAATGAACCATTTTATGGAAATCGCCAAAATGCGTGTAGGAAGAATGATTTGGGCTAAATTAGTAAAACAGTTCAATCCAAAAGATGAAAAATCATTGGCTTTAAGAACCCATTGCCAAACATCAGGTTGGAGTTTAACAGAGCAAGATCCTTTTAATAACGTGGCACGAACTTGCATTGAAGCAACAGCCGCAGCTTTTGGAGGAACACAATCTTTGCACACCAACGCCTTGGATGAAGCGATTGCATTACCAACAGATTTCTCTGCTAGAATTGCAAGAAACACACAGATTTATTTACAAGAAGAAACCAAAATTACCAAAACAGTTGATCCTTGGGCAGGAAGTTATTATGTTGAAAATTTGACCAATGAAATTGCACAAAATGCTTGGAAACTAATTGAAGAAGTAGAAGAATTAGGTGGAATGACCAAAGCAATTGAGGCAGGAATTCCAAAACTACGAATCGAGGAAGCTGCCGCAAGAAAGCAAGCACGAATTGACAGCAGCCAAGATGTAATTGTTGGAATAAATAAATACCGATTAGAAAAAGAAGACCCTTTGCATATTTTAGATGTTGACAATCAAATGGTTCGCAAGCAACAATTGGAACAATTAGATAAAATAAAAGCATCACGAGATACAAAAAAAGTAAAAGAAACATTAGAAAAATTGATTGCAACTGCAAAAACTGGAGAAGGAAACTTACTGGAAATTGCGGTTGAAGCAGCACGTTACAGAGCCACTTTGGGCGAAATTAGCGATGCCCTAGAAACTGTTTTTGGTAGATATAAAGCTCAAATTAAATCCTTTAGCGGCGTGTATAGTAAAGAAATTAAAGACGACAAAAGTTTTGAAAAAGCAAAACAAATGGCGGACAAATTTGCAAAGCAAGAAGGTCGCCGTCCAAGAATTATGATTGCAAAAATGGGGCAAGACGGTCACGATCGCGGCGCAAAAGTAGTAGCAACTGGTTATGCCGATGTTGGTTTTGATGTAGATATAGGCCCGTTATTTCAAACACCTGCAGAAGCAGCAAAACAAGCCATTGAAAATGACGTGCATATTCTTGGCGTTTCTTCCTTGGCAGCTGGACACAAAACGTTGGTTCCACAAGTTATAGAAGAACTAAAAAAATACGGTCGACAAGATATTATGGTAGTTGTTGGCGGAGTAATTCCAGCGCAAGATTATCAATTTTTATTCGATGCTGGAGCAGTTGCTGTTTTTGGACCAGGAACTAAAATTAGTGAAGCTGCAATAAAGATATTGGAGATTTTGATTTAATCTAATAAATACTATGCACGCATACTAATTATTTCCTATATTTACAATTCTAAAAATACAAATTATGAATTTTTCAGCAAAAATGCTTCGTGATGATGCCTTATTAGGCAAAGTAATTGTGGTTACCGGTGGAGGAAGTGGTTTAGGAAAGGCTATGACCAAATATTTTATGGAATTGGGTGCCAAAGTAGCCATAACTTCCCGTGATTTAGAAAAACTAAAAACTACAGCCTCCGAGTTAGAAGCTGAAACTGGTGGAACTTGCCTTCCTGTTCAATGCGATGTGCGTCATTACGACCAAGTGGAAGCAATGTTGCAAGAAGTTTTAAAAGCGTATGGAAAAGTAGATGTTTTATTGAATAATGCCGCAGGAAATTTTATTTCGCCAACAGAGCGCCTTTCGGCAAATGCGTTTGATACAGTAATTGACATTGTTTTGAAAGGTTCAAAAAACTGTACGCTTGCCTTTGGAAAACATTGGATTGACAGCAAACAAAAAACATCAACCGTTTTGAATATTGTTACAACTTATGCCTTTACGGGTTCTGCTTATGTGGTGCCAAGTGCGACTGCAAAAGCTGGAGTTCTTGCAATGACTAGAAGTTTGGCTGTAGAATGGGCAAAATACGGTATTCGAACCAATGCCATTGCGCCTGGTCCATTTCCTACAAAAGGAGCTTGGGACAGATTGTTACCTGGAGATTTGAAAGAAAAATTTGATTTATCAAAAAAAGTACCTTTGAAACGTGTTGGTGACCACCAAGAATTAGCGAATTTAGCAGCCTATTTAGTTTCTGATTTTTCGGCATATATAAATGGAGAAGTGGTGGTTATTGATGGTGGCGAATGGCTGAAAGGTGCAGGTCAATTTAATTTATTGGAAGCAGTTCCTGAAGAAATGTGGGATATGCTTGAAATGATGATTAAGGCGAAGAAAAATACCTAAAATTATACTTTTAGAAAAAAATTGAAATAGAGAGCGTAATAGTTCTCTTTTTTTTAGCCCTGATAGAAGGGAAAATCCCGAGCTTTTTAGCGAGGATTTGGAATGATAGCAGGAATAGCTCCAAATAAAAAATATAGGATTTAATTAAGGAGAAACAATTATTTAGTAAATTTACAAAAATGTATTTCCTTGGAGTCAAAAAACAAGATGTCGGCACTTCGTGAAAAAGCTGGAATTTCGCCTCCCGAAATTGTCAGTGAGAAAGTAGCGGAACAAATTCATACCTTTCGGAAGATTCAACCCTCTGCAAAAGAATTAGTTGACGGTATCCTGAATGGAAATATCACAGCTTTGAGCAGGGCGATTACGTTGGTTGAAAGTACGAATAGCGCTCATTTAGAACGGGCAACCGAAGTTATAAATACGTGTTTGCCTTATGCCAATAAGTCGGTTAGAATAGGAATTACTGGCGTTCCTGGTGTTGGAAAAAGTACGTTTATTGAAGCTTTTGGAAAATATTTAACGAGTTTAGGGCAGAAAGTTGCCGTTCTTGCCGTTGATCCGAGCAGTACGATTTCGCACGGGAGTATTTTGGGCGATAAAACCCGAATGGAGGAATTGGTGAAAGACAAAAATGCGTATATCCGACCTTCGGCATCTGGGGAAACGCTGGGTGGAGTTGCTCGAAAAACACGCGAATCGATTACGCTTTGTGAAGCCTGCGGGTTTGATACAATAATCATTGAGACGGTGGGCGTTGGACAAAGTGAAACTGCGGTTCATAGTATGGTAGATTTCTTTTTGTTATTAAAAATTTCGGGTGCGGGCGATGAATTACAAGGCATTAAACGGGGCATAATGGAAATGGCAGATGCAATTGTCATCAATAAATCCGATGGTGATAATGTACGAAAATCAAATTTGGCGAAAGTAGAATTTGGTCGTGCTTTGCATTTATTTCCTGCTAAAAAATCGGGGTGGATTCCAACGGCATCAACGTGTAGCGCCATAACTCACGATGGAATACCAGAAGTTTGGGAAACGATAATGAAGTTTTTAGATCTCACAAAAACCAATAACTATTTCTTTGAAAAACGCAAAGAGCAAAATCAATATTGGATGTTGGAAACGATAAATGAGCAATTGAAAACTAATTTTTTCAATCATTCTGAAATTCAAAAACTATTGGAAGAAAACAAAAAAGCGGTGCAAAATGATGCAATATCACCTTTTGCAGCCGCTATGATTTTGTTGGAAACGTATTTTAAAAAATAATTCTAAAAATACAATCCTTTATTTAAGAGTTTTGATTTGATTTTCATTAATGTTAAATGCTTTTACAACCGCATTATAATCATTAAAATCGATAGCTTTACTATTTCTATTCGTTAAATAACCAGGGATAATTACCACTCTAAAAACTTGATCTTGCGCCCAAGCAGGACTTAATGTGGTTAAATCAAAATTAGAATCTAGAAAAATATTGATGTCGTTTCTTGTAAAATCAAAATTATAATCCAGTTCACCTTGTGTCAAATAAACAGTTTGAGGCAAAGATCTCCATACATCTGCGCCATTAACGACATCAAAAAGACGGTACACTAAAACCATATCAGAATTTAAAATGGCTGGATTTAATGTGACTAATCTTTCAAAATTATTGAATGCTGAAAACGAAGCGGTAACTTCAAAAACTTCTGCTTCTGCAGAGTAACCTGTTGCCCCTTGAGGACCTTCTGACCCTGCACATCCTTGAAATGCAAATGTTCCCACAATTGCTAAAAGTAAAATTATTCTTTTCATGGTATAAATATTTAATTTGTTGTCAAAAGTATGCCAAAAATCAAACCAAAAAAACTAATTATGATATTATTAATGAAAATAATAAGAAGTACTTTTGTTATCAGGAAAAATGCCTTGATGAAAACTATTTTAAAAACTAATATTCCATTGAGAATTGCATTCTAACAATTAAAATAACTTAAAAAAACTATATGAAACTTTATATGATAATGATTGGTTGCAGACCAAAAGGAAGGTTTACAGAACAACACGATATTTTTTTTGGAATTGGAAATTCTCTTTTAGAATTGGTTCCGCAAATGAAAACTTTCTGGCCTGAAGCCAAAGGAAAAATTCATATTGATGCTTGGCGAGAGGTTACAGTAGTTGATAATCATAAAATAGAAATTGTTTCCAAAGTTGATGCTGTTGCAAATGCCTCTCAGCTTTTTTTCATTAATCTTGGTGGTTATAAAGAAAATGAATTTGAGGAATATCATTACAAAATTTTGGCAACTGGAACTTCATTGGCGGAAGCCACAAAAAAAGCAAAAGCGACAAGTTTCTACAAACATTATGGATTTAAAGGGGCAACATCGCACATTGACGATAAATTTGGAATTGATGTTGATGATATTTTTAACGTGGCAGATATTCTTGCGCCTGAATTAAAAGAAAAATTTGCTTTGAAAGTTTCAGAAAATAATATGAAATTTGAAGATAAATTGCATATTGGGTATTTGAAATTGGAGAAAATAATATAAAAAGGGTTTCACGAAGTTTCACAAAGAGAAGACACAAAAACACACGAAAAATCTTAAAATAAGTGATGAAAAGCTTTGTGAATCTTCGAGGAACTTTGTGGAACTTTGTGAAACTTTGTGAAACTTTGTGAAATAAAAAAATCCCGCTAAAAAGCGGGATAAGCGATTCAGACGCTTTTTGCGTTGCAAAAAGCGGTTCTCTGCTTACATATTCCTTCTATACTGACCGCCAACTTCAAATAATGCACTCGTGATTTGTCCCAAAGAACATACTTTTGTAGCTTCCATTAAATGCTCAAACAAGTTTTCGTTTTTGATGGCTGCTTCTTGTAAATCATTCAAATGTTGGTTTACTTTATCTTGATTTGATTGATGTAAATTGGTCAACATATCAATCTGGTATTGCTTTTCTTCTTCAGTTGCACGGATAACTTCTGCGGGAATAACCGTTGGTGAACCCTTAGAACTCAAGAACGTATTTACCCCAATTATTGGAAATTCACCTGTGTGTTTCAACGTTTCGTAATACAGGCTTTCCTCTTGAATTTTTGAGCGTTGGTACATCGTTTCCATTGCACCAAGTACGCCACCACGTTCCGTAATTCTATCAAATTCTTCTAAAACTGCAGCTTCCACTAAATCGGTTAATTCCTCAATTATGAAAGCACCTTGAATAGGATTTTCGTTTTTAGTCAATCCCAATTCTTTATTTATAATCAATTGAATTGCCATTGCACGACGCACCGATTCCTCCGTTGGAGTTGTAATTGCTTCATCATAAGCATTGGTATGCAACGAGTTACAGTTATCGTAAATTGCATACAAAGCTTGTAACGTAGTTCGAATATCATTGAAATCTATTTCTTGAGCGTGCAAAGATCGTCCAGATGTTTGAATGTGGTATTTCAACATTTGAGCTCTTTCATTCGCACCATATTTATTTTTCATCGCTTTCGCCCAAATTTTACGAGCCACACGACCGATAACTGCATATTCAGGATCAATTCCGTTTGAGAAAAAGAAAGATAAATTTGGTCCAAAATCGTTGATGTCCATTCCACGACTTAAATAATATTCCACGTAAGTGAAGCCATTAGAAAGTGTAAATGCCAATTGCGAAATTGGATTTGCCCCTGCTTCCGCAATGTGATAGCCCGAAATGGAAACCGAATAAAAGTTTCTTACATTGTTTTTTATAAAATATTCCTGTACATCACCCATCAAACGAAGTGCAAATTCTGTAGAAAAAATACAGGTGTTTTGTGCTTGATCTTCTTTTAAAATATCAGCTTGTACCGTTCCACGAACTTGTGAAAGGGTTCTGATTTTTATTTCTTTATAAACAGATAAAGGCAAAACTAAATCGCCTGTTACACCTAAAAGCAACAATCCCAAACCATTATTTCCTTCAGGTAAATCACCTTGGTATTTTGGCCTTGCTTTTCCTTTTTGTTTATAAATTGCAGCAATTTTAGCTTCAACTTCTTTTTCTAACCCGTTTTCTTTGATGTAATATTCACATTGCTGGTCGATGGCAGCATTCATAAAAAAGCCCAGCAACATTGGCGCAGGTCCATTTATGGTCATACTCACCGATGTTAATGCGTGCACTAAATCGAAACCAGAATATAATTTTTTAGCGTCGTCCAAACAGCAAATTGAAACACCCGCATTTCCGATTTTTCCATAAATATCTGGTCGAATATGTGGATCATTTCCATATAAAGTTACGCTATCAAAAGCCGTTGAAAGACGTTTTGCTGGTAATCCTGCGCTCACATAATGAAACCTTTTATTGGTTCGTTCTGGTCCACCTTCGCCTGCAAACATTCGAGATGGATCTTCGCCTTCTCTTTTGAAAGGGTACAAACCAGCGGTAAATGGAAATTCTCCGGGTACATTTTCTTGTAAGTTCCAACGCAAAATATCTCCCCAAGCTTCGTATTTTGGCAAAGCAATTTTGGGAATTTGCGTGTGCGACAAACTTTCAGAATGTGTAGCAATTTTGATTTCCTTATCTCTTACTTTAAAGGTGTAAAATGGATTTTTATATTTAGCTGCTTTTTCATTCCAAGTCAAAATTACTTCCCAATTATAGGGATCTAAATCCATTTTTATTTTCTCAAATTGGTTTAATAAAAGAGAAATAAAAAC
>JBILPJ010000032.1:0-16738 GCA_044373975.1 Flavobacterium sp.
AGTGAACATCGCCACCAACTTTGGCATCAATTAAAGTACTGAAATCAAAATTTTTGTATTTAATATTGAAATTAGCACCACCAGTCCAATCAGGAGTAATATTTCCTAAAACTTTTTTAGTAGATTCTATCTTAGGTAATCCATTTTCATAGACAACACTTCCGTTAGCATCTCTTACGAAATCTCTACCAACGATATCTCCATAAGCATTCCCTGGACGCGCTTCAATTGTAGCTCCCCATTGACCACCTAATACATACGTATCAAGACCTCTTAATGAAGTAACCTCATTTTGATTTTTAGCAAAATTTAAATCAATGTCAAAACTGAAATCTTTAGCTTTCAAAACAGTAGCACCTAATTGTAATTCGATACCTTTATTTTCCATATCTGCTACGTTATCCCAAACACTTGTGAATCCAGATGCAGCAGAAACTTGAATTGGAACTAACAAATCAGAACTTACTTTTGTATAATAAGTTGCAGCGATACGTAATCTATTGTTAAATCCAGCTAAGTCAACACCAATTTCAGTTCCAACAACTGATTCTGGTTTTAAGTTTGGATTGAATTGCGTATTAGGCGTTGATGCCTGATTTCCCCATCCGTTATTAGTAAGGTTATAAGTATTGTTTAAGTTGTAAGCACCTAAAGCGCCAGTTCCTCCAACTTTAGACCAACCTCCTCTAATTTTCAAATAGTTAATTTTAGTATCTTTTAATCCTAAGATTTCAGATAAAACTACAGAACCAGAAACTGAAGGATAGAAAAATGAATTGTTTTTCAAAGGCAATACACTTGCCCAGTCATTTCTTCCAGAGAAATCAATAAAGATATAATCTTTATATGATAATTGTCCAAATCCTAAAATTGAACCAATTCTAGTTTCAACAAATTGATTTCCAATTGAAGCAGTTGTTCCTGTTTTAATGTTTGATAAACTATAAAAATTAGGCAATTCTAACCCTGGAATACTTCCAAAAGTTTGAGTTCTAATTCTTTTCATTTCATTACCACCAAAATTAAAAGAGAAATTCAAATCAGAAGTAAGTTGTTTTTTATAGCTTAAAATCAATTCAGTGTTTATTTCAGAATAACGCAATGAATTTTCACCGTAAGAACCATCAGGCGCACCATTTGAACCAATAGCCTGACGACTAGTAGTTAATTGAGAATAATGATCTAAAGCAATTTTTCCAGTTGCAGAAAAATCTTTATTGAATTGATACGTCAAATAAGTAGAACCAGTAACTCTATCTCTGTTATATGTATTGGTATTTGTTTCAAGAATCCAATAAGGATTATTTTGGAAATTAGTATTCCAGTTTAAGGGAGTTCCTTCAGCAGCTGTACCTACAGCGGCAAGAGGTAAATTTCTCCAATCTTTCAAATCTGTAAAATTAACGTTTCTTGCAGACCAGATAAATTGTTGTGCTGCATTCTCATTATTATAACCAGCTGTTGGCAAGTTATCACTTTTGTCATTGAAGTACATTAAAGAAACTCCACTACTTAATTTTTCTCCCAATTTAATGTTACCATTAATACTAACGTTAAATTTTTTGAAATCTGTAAAAGGAACCATTCCAGTTTCTTTTGAGTTTCCAATAGACATTCTAAAGTTAGCATCTTCATTACCCGCAGACAATGAAAGGTTATTAGAAATAGCTACTCCTGTTTCATAGAAATCTTTAACGTTATCTGGATGAGAAATCCAAGGAAGTGGCGCACCACCTACTTTGTAAGAATCCCACTGAACAAAAGACAACCCTTTATCCAAAGCTGGACCCCAACTTTCATCAACACCATCATTATATCCATTTCCGGCTCCATCCACAAATTCAAAATAATTTGAAGTTGCTCCTTGACCATATGAATTTTGGAAACTAGGCAATAATAAAGGATCTGAAAAAGTAATATTTGAATTAAATGAAGTTACACTTAATGATTTTTTACCTTTTCCTGATTTAGTTGTAATAATAATAACACCATTACTTGCTCTAATACCATATAATGCAGCTGCATTAGGACCTTTAAGTATAGTCATACTTTCAATATCATCTGGACTAATACTTGCCGCTCCATTTGGTAAATCACGTCCACCACCTGAATCTGAATTTCCATAAGATGTGTTATCAAATGGCACA
Organism: Flavobacterium sp.; assembly: GCA_044373975.1. Taxonomy (GTDB): domain Bacteria; phylum Bacteroidota; class Bacteroidia; order Flavobacteriales; family Flavobacteriaceae; genus Flavobacterium. Next base: position 2,148 of record JBILPJ010000032.1, read on the forward strand.
CCATCTACAACAAATAACGCTTGGTTATTTCCTGTTATAGAAGAGTTACCTCTCAATACGATTCTAGAAGAAGAACCAACCGCTCCAGAAGAGTTTGTTACTTGAACACCCGCAACTCTTCCACTTAAAGCGTTTACTAAGTTGCTTTCTCTTGCCTCAGTTAAAGTTGTACCTTTAATGCTTTGAGCAGCATAACCTACAGCTTTTTCTTTTCTTTTAACACCTAATGCTCCAACAACAACTTCTTCAAGTTTAACACCGTCTTGCATTTTAACATTTACAGTATTTGAAGCACCTACTTTTGCAGTAGTTTCAGTCATTCCTACAAAAGAAAAAACTAAAACGTCTCCTGCTTTTGCTTTGATAGAATATTTTCCATCAACATCAGTTTGTGTTCCGGTTTTTGAACCTTGAACAACTACATTAGCACCTGGTAAAGGCCCTGATCCATCAGAAACCACACCTGTAACAGTTTTCTCTTGTGCAAAAGAGAACTGCATTGATAACGCTATCAGTAGCGTAAAAATCCATTTGAACTTTGATCTCATATTATTTTTATTTGAGTTAGTTATACCGCAAACTTCATAATAATTTCTTAATAAAACAAATTTTTTTAAATAAAATTTTCTTTAACGAATGTTAAACTATTTAAACATAGCTTGAATTATTATAGTACAACACTTAAAAAACTTACTAATTACGCATCATTTTCAATAGATTTTTATACTTTTATCAAAATTAAATTAATGTTAAGAAATCATTTTTTAGAAAATTGTATCGAAGCCGGAACAGACGAAGCGGGTCGAGGATGTTTAGCCGGCCCTGTTACTGCTGCTGCCGTGATATTACCACACCATTTTACCAATGCGTTACTCAACGATTCCAAACTGCTTTCAGAAAAAAACAGAGCCTTTTTGAAACCTATAATAATAGGAGAAGCACTTTCATTTTCTGTGACTCATTTGGAACCTTTACTAATTGATGAAATAAATATTTTAAATGCCTCGTTAAAAGCAATGCAAGAGAGTATTTTGAAATTAAATGTAATCCCAAACCATATAATTGTTGATGGAAACCGCCCATTAATTTCTAAAGGGAGTCAAAAAAACAAAATCGGGAAAATTTTTACTCCAAATGAAATACAATTTCTAAATTCTATTCCAAGTACTTCAATCATTAAAGGTGATTCAAAATTTATGAGCATTGCAGCCGCTTCTGTTTTAGCAAAAACCTATCGTGATGAATATATGGATCAGATTCACGAGGAATTCCCCATGTACAATTGGAAACAAAACAAAGGCTATCCCACAAAAGAACATCGGGAAGCAATATTAAAATATGGGGTATCGAAATATCATCGGTTGACGTTTAGGTTATTAGAAGATAAAAGATAATAGACGAAAAGATAATAGATTAAAAAAAGTAGAAGTTCGAAAGTATTAATGTAAAAAGAAGAAAAGATAATAGACGAAGAGATAATAGACTTTTAAAATTTGTGCTAATTCGTGTAATTCGTGGCTAAAAAATAAAAAATGTCGAAAGTCGAAAGTCGAAAGTCAAAGGTCGAAAGTGCGATTACTGTTTCAAATAATTTAAAATTTAAAATTCAAAATTTAAAATATTTTTCCTCTTGCGCACTTTGCGGTTAAATAAAAGAGCATTCAAATAAAACTGAAAAATGTTTCAAGATTTTTTCTTTCACTTCTTGTTCGTCCACTTTTTCAACACCCAATTCTACGTTTAAAGATGTAACTGCTTTTCCACGGATGCCACACGGAATAATGTTGTCAAAATAAACCAAATCTGCATTCACATTTAATGCAAATCCGTGCATCGTTACCCAACGGGAAGCACGAACTCCCAAAGCACAAATCTTTCTTGCAAACGGTGTTCCCACGCCGAGCCAAACTCCAGTTTCGCCTTCGCTTCTTGCACCTATTATATTGTATTCGGCTAAAGTCAGGATTATTGCTTCTTCAAGATAGCGCAAATATTTGTGGATATCTGTAAAAAAATTATCTAAGTCTAAAATGGGATAACCCACAATTTGACCTGGCCCGTGATAGGTAATATCGCCACCACGATTGATTTTGTAGAACGAAGCTCCTTTAGCTTCCAATTGTTTTTCGGATAAAAGCAAATTTTCTAACGAGCCGCTTTTCCCTAATGTATAAACGTGCGGATGTTCAACAAACAAAAAATAATTTGGGGTTTGCAAATCGGTTTCCTCTCTCCTATTCTTGATTTTCAAGTCCACAATTCCCTTGAACAATTCCTCCTGAAATTCCCAAGTGGCTTTGTAATCTTTCAATCCTAAATCTTGAAATTGAATGTTTTTGTTCATTTGTGTTTGCGATGAATTGCAAAGATACGAAGATATTTATTTTTTTAAGGTGCAAATATGTAAAGGTACAAAGGTGCAAAGGTACAAAGGCAAACTGGAATCCTGCAAGGTCTTTTTTGACCTTGTAGGTATTTTCCTAAATTTAAATCGAAATTATAAATTTTACTCTCAAGACGGAAACCCTAGCCCGGATGGAAGGGAAAATCCTCGCCTTTTGTGGCGAGATTTGGAATGACAGCCGGAAATAGCTCCAAAAAAAATTAAAAAAATCGTTTATTAATTCTGAAATCTAAAAAACTGAAATCTACAATCTTTTATTATCTTTGCAATCTTAAAATCTGTATTCAATGGCATTATCCGAGCAAGAAATCCTTCGTAGAGAGGCACTTCAAGAATTACGCAATTTGGGAATTGACCCTTATCCTGCAAATGAGTTTGTAACGACCGCTTTTTCAAGCGAAATTTTAGCCGATTTCGAAAAATTTGAAGGTAAGGAAGTGGTTTTAGCAGGTCGTTTGATGGGGAAGAGAATTATGGGAAAGGCATCATTTGCTGAACTTAAGGATTCTGAAGGGCGGATTCAAATCTATGTTTCGAGAGATGATATTTCTACCGACGAAGAAAAAACAATGTACAATGTGGTTTTCAAGAAACTGCTTGATATTGGTGATTTTATTGGAATTCGTGGAACGGTTTTCAAAACACAAGTTGGGGAAATTTCGGTGCATATTTATGGATTGACAGTTTTGGCAAAAGCCTTGAAACCACTTCCTGTTGTAAAAACAGATGCTGATGGGAAAACCCACGATGCTTTTTCAGATCCTGAGCAAAGATACCGCCGCCGCTATGTGGATTTGACGGTGAATGACCACGTGAAAGAAACGTTTGTGAAAAGAACAAAATTGTTCAATGCGATGCGTTCTTTCTTCAATGAACAAGGTTATTTGGAAGTGGAAACTCCTGTTTTGCAACCTATTCCGGGTGGCGCTGCGGCTCGACCGTTTATGACGCACCACAATTCGTTAGACATTCCATTGTATATGAGAATTGCAAATGAATTGTATTTAAAAAGATTAATTGTTGGTGGTTTTGAAGGGGTTTATGAGTTTTCGAAAAACTTCAGAAATGAAGGAATGGATCGAACGCACAATCCTGAATTTACGGCTATGGAAATATATGTAGCCTACAAAGACTACAATTGGATGATGAAATTCACCGAAAATTTATTGGAACATTGTGCCGTTGCTGTAAATGGAACTTCGGAAACTACTTTTGGCGAACATCAAGTGAACTTTAAAGCGCCTTACGCAAGAGTTACAATGACGGATTCTATCAAGCATTTTACAGGTTTTGATATTTCTGGGAAATCAGAAACAGAATTGTTTGATGCGGCGAGAGGAATGGGAATTGATGTAGATGCGACAATGGGAAAAGGAAAATTGATTGATGAAATTTTTGGCGCTAAATGCGAAGGAAATTATATTCAACCGACTTTTATTACTGATTATCCTAAGGAAATGTCGCCTTTGTGCAAATCGCACCGTGATAATCCTGAATTGACTGAGCGTTTTGAATTGATGGTTTGCGGAAAGGAAGTGGCGAATGCTTATTCTGAATTGAATGACCCAATTGACCAACGTGAACGTTTTGAACACCAGTTGAAATTAGCCGAAAAAGGCGATGATGAAGCTACCGAATTTATTGATGAAGATTTTCTTCGTGCTTTGGAATACGGAATGCCACCAACTTCTGGATTGGGAATTGGAATGGATCGACTGATGATGTATTTGACCAATAATTCTTCAATTCAAGAAGTATTGTTTTTCCCACAAATGCGTCCAGAGAAAAAACAAGTCCAAATTGAATTGTTAGACGAAGAAAAATTAATTATCGACTTATTAAAATCCAATGACAACAAAATGGATTTGGGGATTTTGAAAATAAAATCTGATTTGAGCGGCAAGAAATGGGATGCTGCGATGAAAGGTTTGTCAAAATACGGATTGGTAAAAGTTTCGTTAGTTGGCGATAGTAAAATAGTAGAATTAGCATAAATATTAATTAAACAAAAAAAAATGACCCTCAAAACAACAAAAATTATTGTATTTGCAATCGTTTGCTTATCAATTACAAAATCCAGTGCCCAAACATTAACTTGGGGTACGGCTTCATCTTCGTTGAAAGAGACAGATGCGAAAATTAATTATACGATTGATTCAAAATTGTATCAAGTAAATTCTATTTATAACGATAAGATATTCAATAGAATTGTAACTTCAAATTCATATTCTTTAAGCAATTTGAATAAAGAAAAAACGAATGATTTTAGTGTAGGAAAACCAGTTATGGGACTTGCTATGCAGACGCATTTGGAAATGTTTCAAGAAAAAGGAACAAATAATATCATTTTTATAGATGAGTATAATAACAAAACTAAGGAACGCGAATTGTATTGGCAACGTGCGAATTTGGAAACCAATGAGAAAACGAAACCAGCTTTTGTTACATCAATGCCAACAAGAAATTCAACTTATTTCATTGCTCAATCTCCAAATAAATTATTTTATGCAGTTGTAAAACAATTTTCATTTGATAAAAAATTAAATGAAAAAATCAATGTAACCCTTATAGACAAAGACTTAAAAGTGATTAAAGAAATTGCTTTTGAATCTCAACATTTAAACAAAACGCAATCTGAACCAAAATTATATGTTTCGAATCAAGGAACTGTATTTGTTGTAAAAGAAATTGATTTGGCAAAAATGAAACCTTTCAAAACTGTTTATTTTTGGGATGGAAATGCGGCAACAATGCAAGAAACAAGCTTGAAATTTGAAAACGATTTTCAGATTTATCAATATCAAGGACATTTTGATGGAGATAATTTCTATATCCACGGATTGTACACTAGAATTGGTTCAAAAGGAGTTCAAATGTATGGTGGAAGTCTTCCTGCTGCTGGAGTTTATGCAGCTAGATTTAATGGAAAAGGTGAAAAAATATACATTGAAGCAAACGAAACAGGTGAAATTCCGGGTTTAAACTTAAAAGATTTTACTTTTGACGGATTGAAAACTTGGTTATTTGCTGATAAATTGTTTTTACAACAAAAAAACAAACCACCAGTTGCAGGAGCACCAGGAAATTATAATTTCGAAAAAGACAATTTCTATTCTAATACTGCATTTATCTTCGGAAAATTAGACAATGAAAGTGGAAAATTAGAATGGAAAAAAGAAATAAAATATGACGAGCCAAATACTGTAAATGACAATGGCACGTATCTTTCGTATTTACCAATATTAAATAATAACCAACTTACAATTTTGTATAATGACACTCAAAAAACAAAAATTGACAGGTATGTAATGGACGATCGATTTACAGGTTTTGACACTTATGATGCTAACGGAAATTTAGTTTCCAATACTTTGATTCCGGAAACAGGATTGGAATTGAAATACAGACCAAATTTTGGTTTTGAAGAAAATTTTGATTTAGATACAACTGTTCTCGTGAAAATTCAAGATGGAAAATATATTGTTAGAGCCAAATCTGGGAGCAATGAAAAATTTGGTTATTTAACTTTTTAATTTAAACGCAAAATGAAAAAAAACATCCTACTTTTAGCAATTCTATTCAGCTTTGGAATTACAAAAGCTCAAAATATCGAAAACATAAGAATTTCATTCACACAAACGCTATTTCCTAAAAAAACATTGCCAGCAAATGTGAAAAACTACAATGTTACGGTAACTACACCCTATTTAAAAGATGATAGTTCATTCAGAAGAATTGCTGAAGAAAAATACCAACAAGACTTGAAAAATTTTCCAAATGTGCTTAAAGAAGCTGAGAAAAATTTTTATGATATAGATATTACAAATCACAACAGAAAAGTTGAAGAGGCTAAGGAACGTTATAAATTGGAATCAGAGCAATTCAATAAAATGAGCACGTTGGAAAGACTTGCTTTAATTGATAAAAAACCAGTTTTACAAATTCCTGAAAGACCAGTTTACGTTGCACCTCAGCCACCAAGAGTTGAGTCGATAAATGTTGGCGATGTAATTATTTACAATCCTGAAACTTTGGCTAAGTCATACATTAAATTAAATGGTTTTGGTGATGGAACGGACGGAATTCAAATCAAGATTGATTTTAAAGGTTTTGAATATGTTGAACCTGTTGCAACGCTTGTAAATGTTGAGAATTTTAATCCACAAACTAAAGAAAAATTTTACACCAAGCAGACGCAATTTGTAACGAAATACAGACATCCAACGATGCTACAAGTGATTGTTGATGGTAAAAATTTATCATCGGGGATTTTCCAAGGAACAAGTGAATTTCAAACAAAAAATACAAGTTCAAAACCAACTCGTATTTACTTAGAAAGGCAAGAAATAGAAACAATAATGTCTAATATTAATAACTATTTGAACGACCAATATGGATATGTAACTGTAAATCGATATGCTGTATTATATTCTGTGAAAAATAGAAAAGGAGAATATGATGATGTTGAAAAGGCAAGAGATTTTGCAGTTTCTGGATATAAAAATTATACATTACACCAAGAAGATGCTGTGAAAGACATTGCCAATGCAATCGCAATTTGGGAAAAAACAATGACAGAAGTCAATTACGACGACAGCAAAGCACGAATTGATGAAAAAGTAGGAACGGCACTTTTGAAGAATTTAATTTTCGCTACAATAATGACTAATGAATTTGGCAAAGCCAATAAATATTTGACTGATTTCAAATTACTTCGTTTGAGTTACGATGATAAGCAATTTGCTGATTCTTATGAAAAGATAGCCGCTGATTTAAAATCAAGATTTGAAGGAAAATAATTAAAAAAAGGGAGCTCATTGAGTTCCCTTTTTAATTTACAACTGATAATTCAAGTTTAAGCTGAACCTGTATTTGGCTTCAACATTGCCGCCAGTTAAATTTTGATTGATGGGCAACATCAAATTAGCTCCCAAAGAAAACTTATTTTTACCGATTTCTAATCCAAATTTACCAAAAACAATATCCCCTTTTGTTTCAGCGACTTTTTGTTTGAATTGCTGATTTGAATTGTAAACTTCTCCTGCAATTCCAAGTTGTGGCACAAATTTAATTTTATTTAAATCTAATAAATAAAACAACGTACTTCCATAATTAAATTGATTTCCAAATTGATAATGCTGCTGATTTTCAGTTTTAAAAGTATAACTCAAGGAAGTATTCATTCCAAATTGATTCTTTTTTATCACATATTCAGAAACCAATAAATAATCCCAACTTCCAGTTCCTAACTGAAAACTTGGGTTTAAGGTTCCATTATTTGCAGAATTATATTTTCCAGTTGGTACTTTAATTCCTCCACCCAATTGAAATTTATGACCAACTGTAGTACTATCTAAATGAATTTCAAAAGCCGAATACATTCCCATAATAGTAATATCTCCAAGTCCTTGAATGCTCTGTTTACCTGAAACTAGTTCCCGATTATTAAAGTGAAAAGGCACTAAAGCCGTAATTTGGATTTTATCAGAAACAGGAATTCTTGCCCAAATTTGAGTTGTATTAAAATTTTCATCAGTCCAAGGAGAATTATTAAAAACCCCTTCTTTGGATGAGTACTTTTGATTTACATACCGAATTCCAATAAAATTATTGTTGAGCATAGAACTAAAACCCATACTTCCGCCATTTGCAGAACAGCCACAAGCATCACAATCATCATCTAAAAATAGTGTCCGATGAAAGGAAAATTTATAAATGGAATCTTTTACAGTATTTGCAGCGATAAATTGTGCAAATAATATCGAAAATAATAGAATGTATTTTTTCATAAATCAGGATTAATTATCAGAAAAACGAATGTCGTTAAGATATTGATTATCTGTTAATGTTTTTAAAAAAGCAATAAGTTTTAGTTTTTCATTTGCGGAAAGTGCAATCCCCAAAACGCCATTTCGCATTAAAATTGGGTCTAACGTTTCCGAATCTGTAACCGAATTTGAATAATGATTGAGCACTGAATCTAGAGAACCAAATCTACCATCGTGCATGTAAGGAGCCGTTTTTTCGATATTTCTTAAACTTGGTACTTTAAATTTATAATAATCTTGGGGCAATTCTGTCAATCTGTATCTCCCAATGTCATTAACCATTGGATTCACAGACAAGCCATTATTTCTAAAGGAATTATCCGTAAATAAATCGGTAGCGTGACAAGACGCACATTTTGAATTAAATATAGTATAACCCGCAATTTCATCTGAAGTTAAATTACCTCCATCTTCATTTCTTCTGTATTTGTCAAATCTAGAATTAGAAGATATAACCATAACCATAAACTGAGAAAGTGCTTTAAGCATGTTTTCTGAATTAATTTGACCATCTGCAAAAGCTTCTTTAAACAATTTTGAATAGGTTGCATCTGCTTTAAACATAGCCATAATGGTTGTTAAGTTCCCATTCATTTCTATAGCACTTAAAAGCGGAATTATAGGTAGAAAATCTAAATTATCAGCTGCTCCGTCCCACATAAACTGTGTTTGGTAGGCTAAATTTTGAATTGGCGGCGAATTTCGAGTTCCTGCCAAATTATTTACTCCATGACTAACAGTATGTCCGTGATGTGTAAAAGCATTTTGTTGAATATGACAAAAACCACAAGAAATAGTTCCTTCTGACGACAATCTGCCATCATAAAATATTTTTTTTCCAAGTTCAAATCCACTTTGTGTAGGTGGATTAACCTCGATGTTATAAACCAAAGCAGGAAAATTTGACGGAATTTTAAATTCTAAAGGAACATTAACGTATTTCTCATCATTAGAACAACTTGCCAGCAAAGGCAATATCATCCAAAGAAAATATTTGATTTTCATTTGATTATTTATTAAAAAGGAACTGTTTGTAATTGAATCCAAACAGTTCCATTTTGTTATTTAGTTAGGATCATTATGAACATGCTCAACTGAAAACATTTGTGGCAAATTTGAAGTAATTAAAGGCAAATCAGTTCCTCCCATAATCATAACTCCCATTCCCATCCCATTTTTGGACGATAAGTTAATTTTATTTGTACCGTCAATAATTTGAGATAAATCAGTGCTTAAATGAATTTGAGGTGTAATAGTTGTTCTAACTAAAGCAGTCGTTGGCAAGTCTAAAGTTGTAGTTGTATAATTATAATTAGTGCCTGTTTTTCCTGTATGAATCATATAAGAAACATCGGTACAAGTTGCTGAAGAAAAAGTTCCCTCGAAAGCTAAAAATTTGTATCCCGACGCCCAACTCCAAGTCATTCCAGCGGCTTGAGCTTTTGTCCACAAATCGCCTTGTCCTGTTGCTCCAAAATTAAATTGTGATTCGTCAACTCCAATTCCGAATTTCACTTTTGTATAATTTCCAGCAGGAATATTTACTAAATTAAGTATTAAACTCGCTGGAGTTTCTTCATCAACAATAAAATAACTCTCACTCTTTGGGTATGTAAAAGTGGTTCCATCTTCATTTGTTAAAACTATATTGCTAATTATATATTTGATTGAACTGATTTTTAGAATCTCTTGATTAGATGTTGGAAGTGTAGCGCCACCTAGCACCAAAGCATCTCCTGCAAAACCATTTTCAAATTCTATTTTCAAACTCCCAATTCCCGAAATAGATTCATCAGAGGTTGAACATGAGGCAAAAGTTATTGCAACTGCCAAAATTGCAATTGTATTTTTTATTATATTTTTCATTTTTGATATTCTTAAATTATTTGATTTATTGTGTTTTAATATCGCACAAAAGGAATATCATAAAACAGATGTTAAATGATAGATTTGTTGCGAGAATTCATAAAATTTAAGAAATACAGGTTGGCGGATGAAATACGGAACAACTAATCAAATGAGAATAAAAGTTGGAATAGCTGTCGTTTATTAGTGTTGTAATAAAATAAAAACGAGGTTTTACTCCAAAAGATTTTATGTTTTCTAAGAATAAAACTTCAAATTCTTGAGCTGCAATTTTTTTATCTGAAATAGGTTTTTCATTTTCAGACGCTTTTGCTAATTCCTTCATTAATTGACATTTTCCATTGCAATGAAGCATTGGTTTGTCTTTATTGACACATAAAACTTTTGAGATATATTCGTAATTCACCACATATTCTACAACCGGAAGTATTGGTTTTAGAAGCATTAATAAGGCGAGTAGGAATACTGTTTTTTTCACAAGGCAAAGTTAGTTTAATTAATTTAAATTATAGACGATAAAAAAACAATCTTCTTGCAAAATAGCTATTAAAGCAGAAATTAATAATTATTTGTTAAGCATTAAACCTTTTAAAAAACAAACGGTCTTATATTTACAATAACTTAAAAAAAATCAAATATGAAAAAATTAATTGTAGCTGCATTTTTAGTTGTAGGATTTACAACATTTGCACAAGTTGAGAAAAAAGAAAATGCTAAAAAAGAGCCAATTGAGAGAATGACTCCAGCTGAAAGAAGTCAAATGGCACTGAAAAGAATGACTAAAAATTTGAATTTAAATGAGGCACAACAAAAACAAATGGGTGCATTACTTTCAGAAGCCGAAGCCAATAAAGAAACTAACATAAAAGCCGCAAAATCAGAGCGTCAGTTGATGAAAGATAAAATTAGCAAAATTCTTACTCCAGAACAAAATGCTAAGTGGGATAAAATACAAGCCGAAAGAAAAGGAAAAATCCAAGAAAGAAAAGAGCAAATAAAAGAAAGACGAGAAGAAAAAGTTGAAAAATCAGAAGATAAATAATCATTTGTTTTTTTATAAAGAAAAAATATTTATATTTGATTTCAATTTAAATAAATTCTTATGAAAAAAATAATTATTGCTGGTTTTTTAATGTTGGCTTTTGGTGTTTCTGTAAACGCTCAAAATAAAAAATCTCCTGCTGTTGCTGAAAAAAAGGAAGTCGTTTCGATGAATCCTGAACAAGCGGCAAAAAAAGATGCGCAAGCTATTTCAGAATTTTTAGGTCTTGACAATACTGCAACTGTAAATTTTCAAAGCCTATTCAAAATGAAGCATGAAACGATGCAAGACAAATCAACTACTCCTGAAACGAGAAAAGAAATGTCAAGAATTGTAGGTTTGAAAATCGAAGCTTCTATGGATTCCAAACAATATGAAAAATTGAGATCAAACAGAGCTCTTTACAGTCAATTACTAAGCGTAGATGCTATCGAAAAAAACTAATAAGTACCACTTTATTAGATAAAAAAAGGGCTTTCATATTTGAAAGCCCTTTTTTATTATAATGTTTTAGCGACTTTTTCAATTGCTCGGATTGTAAAATCCAAATCTTCATAAGTTAATGCATCGGTTATAAACCAAGTTTCATAAGCCGATGGAGCAATATAAATTCCTTCGTTTAACAAGCCGTGAAAAAATTTCTTGAACGATTCATTATCGCCTTTTGCAGCACTTTGAAAGTCAACAACTGGTTCGGCATCAAAATGAACAGAAATCATAGACCCAATTCTGTTAATTGTAAAAGCGATTCCATTTAACGAAAGTGCATTATGAATTCCGTTTTCTAAATAAATTGTTTTTTCTGAAAGGCGTTGAAATACCGCTTCATCTTCGTTTAACGCTTTCAACATTGCCAATCCAGCAGCCATTGCTAAAGGATTTCCCGACAAAGTTCCTGCTTGATACACTGGGCCTAAAGGCGCTAAATAATTCATAATTTCTGCTCTTGCAGCAAATGCACCAACTGGCAATCCACCACCAATTACTTTTCCAAAAGTTACAATATCTGCCTTCACATTTAGCAATTCTTGAACTCCACCTTTTGCCAATCGGAAACCAGTCATTACTTCGTCAAAAATTAATAAAATAGAGTTGTCTGTGCAAATTTGGCGTAACGCTTCTAAAAATCCTTTATTTGGCGGAATACAACCCATATTACCTGCTACTGGCTCAATTATTATTGCTGCAATTTCATTTTTATTGGCTTCAACAATTATTTTTACACTTTCAAAATCATTGTATTTTGCCAATAAAGTGTCTTTTGCTGTTCCTTCAGTAACGCCGGGACTATTTGGCGAACCAAAAGTTACGGCTCCACTTCCTGCTTGAATCAAAAAAGAATCGGAATGTCCGTGATAGCAACCAGCAAATTTTATTATTTTGTCTTTTTTAGTAAATCCTCTCGCCAATCGAATGGCACTCATACAGGCTTCTGTTCCTGAATTTACAAAACGAATTTTATCAATTCCTGGCACCATTTTTATTGCTAATGTGGCAATTTGTGATTCAATTTCTGTGGGCATTCCAAACGAAGTTCCCAATTTTGCTTTTTCAATAACAGCCTCCACAACAGGTGGAAAAGCGTGTCCCAAAATCATTGGCCCCCAAGAATTTATATAATCTATAAATCGGTTTCCGTCTTCGTCAAATACGTATGCGCCCTTTGCACTTTTTGCGAAAATTGGTGTTCCCCCAACGGCTTTAAAAGCTCGAACTGGCGAATTTACGCCTCCTGGTATTACTTGTTCTGCTTCCGCAAATAATTGACTGCTTCTTTGATACAACATTTTAAATTTGATATTTATGAAGTTATTTATTCAACAATTAAACTCTGACCAATGGAAAGTGCATTGTCGGAAATATTATTTTTCTTTTTTAAATCGTCGATTGACACATTGAATTTCTTGGAAATCGAATACAATGTATCGCCTTGAGAAACCTGATATTCTTTATATTTTGATTTAGTTTCAACAGATTTCACAACATAATCGTTGCCCAAAACCTCAGCATCGTATTGATCCAAATGGTAGCGTTCAATAATTGAAATTAATTTTTCAGGATATTTAGGATCTGTTGCATATCCAGCCGCTTTCAACCCTTTTGCCCATCCTTTGTAATCGTCTTTATCTAATTTAAAAAGAGGTTCATACCATTTTCTGCCTTTTAGAAAAAGTGCGTGGTCATTATAGGATTCACTTCCCTGATTGTATTTTCTGAAACATTCTTGAGCGCTGTCATCATCATATTTTACTGATGCTCCCGTCCAATCTTTATGGCATTTAATACCAAAATGATTGTTAGCCAAAAAACTCAATGGGCCTGTTCCAGCACCTGATTCTAAAATTCCTTGCCCAAGGCAAATGCTTGACGGAATTCCAAATTGTTTCATATTATTTTTTGCAATGTTTTTATATTGTGAAATATATGCCAAAACAATTTCGGTGGTAACTTTTACTTTTGTTGTGGCTTCCAAAACTTCTGTTTTTGACGAATTATTATCCGAAGAATTACTTGTTGAAGACCTATTTTCGGTAGCTTTTTTTATAACGACCGTTGGCTGGGGTCTTGACTTCCCTGGTTTTGAAGTTTGAATAACAACTCTTCTGGAACTGCAGCTCACAACAAATAAAACGACAAAAAGTAGGGCTGATTTTCTAATCATTATATAGCAATTAATGGTAAATTTTTATTTTTAAGATTCCTGTTCATTCCTTCAATTCCTTGCAATCCGCCAGTGTGAATAGCTAAAATTTTCGCCCCTTTAGGGAAATAGTCTTTATTGATTAAATCCACAATTCCAAACATCATTTTACCAGTGTAAATTGGGTCTAATGGAATATTGGTTTGTTTATAAAAATCATTTATAAAACGGATTAATGCTTCATTTATTTTTGCATAACCTCCAAAATGATAATCCAATTGCAATTCCCAATTTGAATTCGATACAAATTTACGAATATCATCTGATAAAAAATCACCTTTTAAGGCTGGAAAACCAATTATTTTTTGATTGGCTTTTGCCGAATTGATTATTCCAGAAATCGTTCCGCCTGTTCCGATTGCACAACAAATGTGAGTAAAATCAGCATCTTCAGTTGCTAAAATCTCTTCGCAGCCTTTCACAGCAAGTGAATTTGTTCCGCCTTCTGGCACTAAATAAAAATCGCCATAATATTCTTTTAATTTTTCAATAAATAAAGGCGTTGTTTTGGTTATATAGGCTTCTCTGGTAATAAATTCAAATTTCATTCCACAATTTTGAGCAAAAGTCAACGTGGGATTTTCTGAAATTTTAGATTCCAATTCATCACCACGAATTATTCCAATAGTTTCGAGGTTATTATCCTTTCCAGCATACGCAACAGCGGCAATATGGTTTGAAAAAGCACCGCCAAAAGTAATTAATTTAGATTTTCCTTCTGCTTTTGCTTGAAGCAAATTATATTTTAAT
>JBILPJ010000033.1:0-16643 GCA_044373975.1 Flavobacterium sp.
TTAGGAAATAAAATCACAGGTGCAGGTTTTCCTGTATATAAAGGTAAAGGAGCAAAATTACAACGGGCTTTAATCACCTATTTTTTAGATAAAAACACCGATGCTGGATATAAAGAATACCAAGTTCCTCATCTTGTGAATGAAGCTTCGGCTTATGGAACTGGGCAATTGCCAGACAAAGAAGGGCAAATGTATCACGACGCTAGCGACAATTTATATTTAATTCCTACGGCTGAAGTTCCTGTAACAAATTTGTTTCGTGATGTCATTTTGAACGAAAATGAATTGCCAGTTTTAGCAACTGCTTATACGCCATGTTTCCGAAGAGAAGCTGGTTCTTATGGTGCTCACGTTCGTGGATTGAACCGTTTGCACCAATTTGATAAAGTAGAAATCGTACGAATTGAGCATCCTGATAAATCTTACGAAGCATTGGAGGGAATGGTTGAACATGTGAAAATGATTCTTCAAGAATTGAAATTACCTTACCGAATTTTGAAACTTTGTGGCGGAGATATGGGTTTTACATCGGCATTAACGTATGATTTTGAAGTGTTTTCAACTGCGCAAGATCGTTGGTTGGAAATTTCATCGGTTTCTAATTTTGAGACTTTTCAAGCCAATCGTTTGAAATTACGTTTCAAAGATAAAGACGGAAAAAATCAATTGGCACACACTTTAAACGGAAGTTCATTGGCTTTGCCAAGAGTTTTGGCTGGAATATTAGAAAACTATCAAACGCCTGAGGGAATTGTAATTCCAGAGGTTTTGAGAAAATATACTGGTTTTGATTTGATTGACTAAAAATTTCACCATATAAGGCATTTAAGGACATATAAATGTTTGTAATAATAAATAAATATTCATAAAATTTATCCTTTCGTCAAAATGACAATAGAATAAATTAAAAAGGATTGAAAAACATTATAAGCTATGGATTCAGTAACGTTTTGGAAAATTATTGCTCAAAGTCTTATGTCAATAACGGTTGGTATATTTATATTTCGACATGCATATAATCAGCCAAAAAGCCCGTTGTTTAGCATAAAATTTAATGGGTATGCTGCTGGTGTAACGGCTATACTTTTAGGAATTATTCACTTGCTAAATGAGTTTCATCTTTGGTAATTTCTTTTAATTAAATGACCTTAAATGCCTTATATGGTTCAAAAATGAAAAAAATATTTCTACATATCTCATTATTTTTTACCCTATTTGTTTTCTCACAAAACGAGCAATTGGCGCAAAATTATTTTGACAAAGGCGAATTTGAAAAAGCGCTAATTTCCTATCAAGAATTATTGACTGCACAACCAGGAAATGGATATTATTTCCAAAAAACCATTGAATGTCAGCAACAATTAAAACAATATGAAGTTGCTGAAAAAGCGATTTTGAATCGTTTGGACAAATACAAACAAGCGGCACTTTTAGTAGAATTAGGATCTAATTATCAATTGCAAAAAAACGAAGAAAAAGCAAAAAAATACTTTGAGCAAGCGTTAGATAAAATCAAAAAAAATCCAAGTGAGGTTTATGCTATTGCAGCCGTTTTTGAAAGAAAAGTATTGATAGATTATGCCTTGCAAGCCTATCAAATGGCAATTGATTTAGATAAAAATCTCAATTTTAATTTTCAAATGGCGTTGCTTTATGGTCAAAAAGGAGATTCCGATAAAATGATTGAAAAATTCCTTGAAGAATCCTTCAAAAATCCTCAAAACCTAATTGCAATTCAAAATCAGTTTTCAAGATTTATGACTGAAAATGCAGATGTGAATTTTAATAATGCCTTGCGAAAAGCCTTACTACTTCGCACACAGCAAAACCAAGATGTGTTTTGGAATCAATATTTGAGTTGGTATTTTGTGCAACAAAAAGAATTCGGAAAAGCCTTTATTCAAGAAAAAGCGATTTATAAACGAAATCCCGAATCACTTTTTAATATTGTGAATTTGGCTCAAATTGCCATTGAAGAAGACGAAAAAGAAACGGCAAAAGAAATCTTGACTTTTGTTTTAGAGAATACGCAGGATATGGAATTGCAAATTCAAGCGCATTATTTTCTTACGGAAATGAAGATAAATAATCCGTTAGAAAAAGATTTGTCTTTAATTGAAACAGACTTAAATTCCTTGTTGAAACAATTCGGAATTACGCCTTATTCTTTAAAATTACAGATTTTAAAAGCGCATTTTAATACCTTTCAAATGAAAAATCCTGAGCAAGGAAAAGCAATATTGAAAACTGCTTTAGATCTTCCTTTGAACGAATATCAAAAGGCAGATGTCAAAATGGAATTGGCAGATATCTTTTTATTTGAAGAAAAATTCAACCAAGCGTCTTTGTATTATTCTCAAATTGAGGAAGATTTGAAAAATGACGTTGTTGGACACGAAGCAAGTTTGAAATCGGCAAAAACAAGCTATTTCAAGGCTGATTTCGTTTGGGCATTGAAACAATTTAAAGAGCTGAAATCGGTTTCATCGCAATTGATTGCCAACGACGCTTTGGAATATTTTCTTCTGATAAATGACAATACCGTTGCCGATTCTACGCAAACCGCTTTGAAACAATTTGCACGTGGAGATTATCTGTTGTACCAAAATAAACCACAAGAAGCATTACTTCAATTTCAAGACATTTTGAAAAATTTCAAAGGACAAGAAATTGAAAGTGTAACTCTTTACAGATTGGGAAAAACACACGAAAAATTAGGAGATTATTCTTCGGCTTTAAGCCAATACCAAACCATTATCGACAAACATTCTGAAGGAATTTATGTAGATGAAGCATTGTATTTTTCGGCTGAAATTTATAATAAACAGCTGAAAGATACAGAAAAGGCAAAGCCGCTTTATGAAAAATTAGTATTTCATCACGAAGACAGTATTTATTTTGTAGATGCGAGGAGAAAATTTAGGGAATTGCGAGGAGACCTTGCCCCCTAACCCCAAAAGTGGGAACAAAAGAACCGATACTATCAACGATTAAACACTAAAAATGATAATTTACAACGTAACTACCAACATTCACGAAAGTGCTCACGACCAATGGATGACTTGGATGCAAGAAAAACACATTAATGATGTTCTTGCAACAGGGAAATTTTCATCGGCAAGAATGGTCAAAGTTTTAATTGAAGAAGAAATGGGCGGAATTACCTATTCTATTCAATATACAACTGAAAATAAAGAAACATTGCAACGGTATTACGATGAAGATGCGCCACGATTAAGAGAGGAAGCACTGGCATTATTTGGCGATAAAATGTTGGCATTTAGAACAGAATTAGAATTGATTTCAGAACATTAAAAGTTTTCCATTGGGAATATTGAAGTTGTAATTTGCGATTTCATTTTAGAATAAAATAAAATTGGAGGTCGCAATTTGCGACCTCCAAATAAAAATATAAACCAAAAAAATACAATTATGAGCGCCGAAATTTCGTTAATTCCAGATGATGTTGTAATAAACAAAATTTACTTTATCAGAAATCAAAAAGTAATGTTAGATCGAGATTTGGCAGAACTTTACAGCG
Organism: Flavobacterium sp.; assembly: GCA_044373975.1. Taxonomy (GTDB): domain Bacteria; phylum Bacteroidota; class Bacteroidia; order Flavobacteriales; family Flavobacteriaceae; genus Flavobacterium. The sequence continues at coordinate 3,542 of JBILPJ010000033.1, forward strand.
TTGAAACTAAAAGATTAAACGAGCAAGTCAAAAGGAATTTATCCAGATTTCCCGAAGACTTTATGTTTCAACTAAGTGAAATTGAATTTCAAAACTTGAAGTCGCAATTTGCGACTTCAAGTTGGGGAGGAATTAGAAAGTTACCTTATGTTTTCACTGAACACGGTGTATTGATGCTTTCGAGTGTATTGAACAGTGAAAAAGCGATTCAGACAAATATTCAAATTATGAGAATATTTACAAAAATCCGTCAAATGCTTGTTGACACCACCGAATTACGTTTGGACGTGGAAACAATCAAAAAGAAAATAGAAAATCAAGGAAAAAATATTGAACTCGTTTTTCAATATCTTGATGAATTAATCGAAAAAAAGGAAACAAAAACGGAACGGGAAAAAATCGGATATAAAAAATAGTTCAATAATTAATTTATCCTATTCTGATTATTTGTTTCAACAAAAAGTAAGCTGGCATTGCGCCTCACAATGATATTATGGAAAAAGTAAAAGCAAAAAAACACCTTGGACAGCATTTTTTAAAAGACGAAAGTATCGCCGCAGCAATTGCCGATACTTTGAATTTTGAGGGCTATCAAGACGTGTTGGAAATCGGTCCAGGAATGGGAGTTTTGACAAAGTATTTATTGGAAAAGCCTATAACTACTTATGTAATTGAAATTGATACAGAATCGGTGACGTATTTAGACGAAAATTTTCCGAAATTAAAAGATAAAATCATTTCAAAAGATTTCTTGAGATACAATATAAATGAAACTTTCGAAGGAAAGCAGTTTGGAATAATTGGGAATTTTCCTTACAATATTTCTACACAAATTGTTTTCCGAACTTTAGAATACCGCCATCAAATTCCAGAATTTGCAGGAATGTTTCAAAAAGAAGTTGCCGAAAGAATTTGTGAGAAAAAAGGCACTAAAGCGTATGGGATTTTATCGGTTTTGGTTCAGGCTTTTTATGACGCAGAATACCTATTCACGGTCGATGAGCACGTTTTTATTCCTCCACCAAAAGTAAAATCTGGGGTACTTCGATTACGACGAAAAGCAGATTATAGTTTGCCTTGTGGTGAAAAATTATTCTTTACCGTAGTAAAAACTGCTTTTCAACAACGTCGAAAAACATTGCGGAATAGTTTAAAAACACTAAATTTGTCGGATATTTTGCGACAAGACACTATCTTTGACCTTCGTCCAGAGCAGTTGAACGTGCAACAATTCATTGAACTCACCCAAAAAATAGAAGCCGATGCAGTTTAAAATCAGTAAAGAGCTAATTGTTCAAATCGAACAACTTATCAAAAGTAAAGACGACAAGCAATTGGAAGTTTTACTTAATGATATGCACCATGCTGATATTGCTGAAATTCTTGAAGAATTAGATTTTAACGAGGCAACCTATATTTTCAAGGTACTAGACAGTGATAAAACTGCCGAAATCCTATTAGAACTAGACGAAGATTTAAGAGAAAATATTCTTAGCCGTTTGTCTCCAAAAGAAATCGCCGAAGAACTTGACGAATTAGATACAAATGATGCTGCCGACATTATTGCCGAACTTTCTCAAAGAAAAAAAGAGGAAGTAATCTCGGAACTTCAAGATGTTGAACACGCAAAAGACATTGTCGATTTATTGCGTTACAAAGAAGATACCGCAGGTGGAATTATGCACAAAGAATTGGTAAAAGTTTACGAAAATTGGAATGTGCTTACCTGCATAAAGGAAATGCGTATTCAGGCCGAAAATATTTCCAGAGTGCATTCTATTTATGTTGTCGATGAACAAGATAAATTATTAGGTCGTCTTTCTTTAAAAGATTTGTTAACAACATCAGCTAAAACACCTATTAGCGAAGTCTATATTCGTAAATTAAATTTCGTAAAAGTAGATACCGAAGACGTTGAAGTGGCTCGAATTATGCAAAAATATGATTTAGAAGCTATTCCTGTAATTGATGAATTGGGAAGATTAGTAGGTCGAATTACCATTGACGACATCGTGGATGTAATCAAAGACGAAGCCGATCAAGATTACCAATTAGCAGCTGGTATTTCTCAAGATATTGAAGCCGATGATAGCATTATTGAACATACAAAAGCGCGATTACCTTGGTTAGTATTAGCACTTTTAGGCGGATTTATTTCTGTAAAAGTTTTAGGATTGTTTGAAGGAGCAATGCTACTACACGGAAATTTATTCTTTTTCACTCCTTTAATTGCCGCTATGGCAGGAAATGTTGGGGTACAATCTTCTGCAATTATCGTGCAAGGTTTGGCAAACGACTCTTTAAGCGGTTCTTTATTTAACAGATTAATAAAAGAAGTTTCTTTGAGTTTATTGAACGGAATAATTCTGGCAACCATTTTGTTTTTAGGCAGTCATTTCCTTCTAAATGTTGAAGTTATTATTGGCGTAATCGTTACTACGGCATTGATTTCTGTAATAATAATAGCCTCATTAATAGGTACATTTATACCTCTATTGTTAAATAAATTTAATATTGATCCGGCATTAGCTACAGGTCCGTTTATAACTACAAGTAACGATATATTCGGAATTCTTATATATTTTTCTATTGCAAAATTAATATTAGGTTTTTAATCGTAAAAAAAATGAAAATTCATATCATCGGTGGTGGAAATTTAGGCGTTGCAATTGCTATTGGAATCTCAAAATATTCCTCTGAAAATCAAGTAACAATTACCCGAAGAAATACCGAAAGTATTCTGCATTTAGAGCAACAAGGAATCACAGTTTCTTCTGATAATAAGCACCAAATCCAAGATGCCGACATCGTTATTTTAACCATAAAACCATACCAGGTTGATGCCGTTTTAGAAGAAATTTTACCTTCAATAAAAACCAAAATCATTGCGTCGGCAGTTAGCGGATTGTCAATTGAATCGCTTCAGGTAAAAACCAATTCTGCACACGCAATAATTCATATAATGCCCAATATTGCAGCCCGTTTTGGCGAATCGGCAACTTGTATTTCCTATCTTGAAAAAGACAAAAAAGACGCACAAAAAGTCATCAAACTGTTCAATGATTTGGGGACTGTTTCCGTAATTGATGAAAAATTAATGGACGCCGCAACCGTACTTGGCGCCTGCGGAACTGCCTATGCATTGCGTTATATTCGTGCCTCGATGCAAGCTGGAATCGAAATTGGTTTCGATGCAGCCACCGCACTTTCCATAGCATCACAAACTGCAAAAGGAGCCGCAACAATGGCATTAGTAGAAAAAATCCATCCCGAACAATTAATAGACCGCGTAACTACACCACAAGGCTGCACTATTGTTGGTCTCAACGAAATGGAACATGAGGGTTTCAGTTCTTCACTAATCAAAGGAATCAAAACATCCCTAAAGAAAATTAAAGAATAAATTTTTTATTTTGGGCATTACCCCAACTTCCACTAGCGTTACAGCTGGGGTCTGGCATTCCGCTACAAGTCCTCGCCAAGTTCCGCTTTCGCTCTACTTGGCTGTGGGCTTTTTGCTACAAATGAAATTCACTGAACTCCAATTAAAATAAAAGTATAGTGAAGTAATCCCTAATGCGGGGAACAGATTTGAGAATTGCGATTTAGGATTTATGATATCAGAAAAAAAATTAGAAATCATTTTTAATTGGACTACAATTGTTTTTTATTAACTTGGTCAAAAATAAATTTCTTTTTATGATGATTGAAATCGAGCGCAAATTTTTAGTTACTTCAGACGCATTTAAAGCAGTAGCTTTTGCAAAAAATGAAATTGCTCAAGGTTATTTAAACTCAACTCCAGAGCGGACTGTTCGTGTTCGAATTAAAGGAGATTTAGGATTTATTACCGTTAAGGGAAAAGGAAATTCTTCTGGAATGTCGAGGTTTGAATGGGAAAAAGAAATTGCATTATCGGAAGCAAAATCGCTTTTGGAATTGTGCGAAAGTGGCGTAATTAGGAAAACTCGCTACGAAATTAAAGTTGAAAACCACGTTTTTGAAGTGGATGAATTCTATGGAGAAAACGAAGGTTTGGTTGTTGCTGAAATTGAATTGCAATCGGAAACAGATTCTTTTGAAAAACCAAGTTGGTTAGGAACTGAAGTTACCAATGACCAACGGTATTATAACGCTTATTTGAGTAAAAATCCTTTTAAAAATTGGAGTAAATACTAATTTATTCTTCTATTACTTCAATTTTAACTTTTGTAGAACCGCTGTTTTTATTAGATGTAATTTCCATAAACGCACGTTTTGTTAAATCGATTTCGCGCCCTCTCGAAAATGGACCTCTATCAATAACCTCAACGATTACAAACTTTCCATTTTCTTCATTAGTGATTTTTAACTTCGTTCCAAAAGGTAATTTCCGATGTGCAGCAGTATATTTATTATTGTCAAATCGAATGCCACTTGAGGTTCTTTTTCCATTAAATTTGTTGGCATAGTAAGAAGCGTGTGCCTTTGTTTTGAAAACTTTTAATTTTAAAATTGGTTTAGGTTTTACTGTATCCGCAACTACAATTTTAGTTTTAGCGGTATCAACAACTGCTTTTGGCGGAATGATTTTGGATTTTTTTTGTGCTTGTAATGAAGTTCCTATCAGTAAAAAAAAGGCACTTAACATAATAAAGGAAAATTTTAATTTATGTTGAAACATAATTAATTGTTTAAATAGTTTTCAATTTTCATTGATAATATAACTAATTAAAGCCCTAATCAAGGGCTTTAATTTTAATTTTAGAACCATAAATTCCAAGGGATTCTACTTAATATAAGAAGTAACCCCAGCGTATAATAGATTGAAAATGTTTTGAATTTTGATTCGCTAGTGGTTAACTTTTTATGTTTTACCCAACCAATTGTAATCAATGCAATTGCAATTAAATTGATTAACGGATGTTCTAACGAAGTCAAACGAACTGCTTTATCTTTCATTTCTCCTAAAGCCGAAAATCCTAGAGGCGATACAAAATATAAAATCAAACCTACCAATAATTGTGTGTGTGTTCCTATCAATCCAAAAATCGCGATTTTTCTATCTTTGGCGGTGAATTCTTTTTTTGAAAAATGTCCAATTAATGAATTTAGAACTGCAATAAGAAGTAATAAAAGTGCTAAATAAGCCCAGCCAGAGTGAAATTTTTGTATAAAAGGGTAAAAATCCATAGTGTGTAAAATATTTTAATTTGAACAAATATAAAGAAAAAAGGATGAAAAAACGACAACTTAAATACAAGAATATGGTTTTTGTTTTTCAATTTCGCTTTTTTTGTTGTGAGAATTATCAAATATTTATATTTAAAAACAATTAAAATTTCGCACTACATTTCATTTGATCATTTGTCATTTAAATTAATAGCTTTTTTATCTAAACATAATTTACTAAATCGTTAACATATCGTAATTTTTTTTATTTTTACAAGAAATTTGATTTGCTGTCGTCTAAAAAGCAACAACCAATATCAAAATTATTCCTTTTATGAAAAAATTTACCTACATTCTAATACTATTAATAGTTTCTTTTAATGCCAATTCACAAACTTTTTACAATGAAAATACTATTCAAGACATCCGAATAGTTTTTTCTCAATCAAATTGGGATGCACTTCTAGACACTGCGGAAGCTACTGATGCTTATATTTCAGCCCAATCTGTAACAATTAATGGTGCTATGTATAACAATGTTGGGGTAAAATACAAAGGAAACAGTTCTTATAATCCAAATCAAGTAAAAAATCCATTTCACATTGAATTGGACACGTATGTTGTAGATCAGAATTATCAAGGTTATACTGATATTAAACTCAATAATGTTATTTTTGATCCAACTTTTGTTAGGGAAACGGTTTCTTATAGTGTTTTGCGAAAATATATGCATGCCCCTCTATCAAATTATGCAAATGTATATGTGAACGGAACTTTAATTGGACTTTATACCAATGTAGAATCTGTTTCCAAGAAATTTGTAAATAATCATTTCGGCTCAAACAACAATGCCTTTTTTGATTGTAGCCCACCCGCAGGAGCAGGCCCTCAAACCACAAATCTTCCTAATTTATCATATCTTGGAACGAATAGCACAAGTTATGAATCTGCTTATGGAATGAAATCTGTTGCAGGTTGGGATGATCTAATTAATCTTACTAATACATTATCAAATAATATTTCAAATATTGAAACTATTTTAGACGTTGATAGAGCACTTTGGATGTTAGTATATGATAATTTATTTGTGAATTTAGATAGTTATATAGGGAAATTTAAGCAAAATTACTATCTGTATAAAGACGATAACGGACGCTTTAATCCAATTGTTTGGGATTTAAATATGAGTTTTGGAACTTTCGGAGATCCAGGAACCGGAGGCCAATTAAATACGAACACCAAAAAATCATTTCCCCATATTTATCATTCGTCAGATGCTGCGTGGCCGTTAGTTCAAAAATTATTGTCGGTGCCTAGATATAAAAAAATGTATTTAGCGCATTATGCAACGATGCTTTCTGAGAACATTACAACTCCTAGTTATTTAACAACCGCACAAACTTATCAAACATTAATTAGTTCAGCCGTTGCAGCAGACAATAATAAATTTTACACAACTGCTCAATTTACTAGCAATTTAGGCACTACAGATGTAAACCTTGGAATGAATGTTGCGGCTGGATTAACGGGTTTGATGTCTGGTAGAAATAGCTATTTACTTTCGCTAACCGATTTCACAAATTCTAAACCAGTTATTTCAAATGTACTTCCCTCTTCCAGTTCTCCTGCAGTTGGAACAACAATTTCAATAACTGCAAACGTTACAAATACGAATGCAAATGCAGTTTTTTTAGGGTATCGATCAGCGACCCATTTGTCATTTACGAAAGTATTAATGTATGATGATGGAGCGCACAATGACGGAGCTTCTGGAGATAATGTTTATGGAATTACGATGCCAATTGCATCCGTTTCAACTCAATATTATATTTATGCCGAAAACAATTCTATTGGGGCATTTTCACCTGTTAGGGCAGAACATGAATTTTATACCATAAACGGAACCTATCCAACAATTGCACCTGGGACATTGGTCGTAAATGAATTAATGGCTCAAAATACAAGTACCGTTACCGCTCCGAATGGTGATTATAGCGACTGGCTAGAATTGTACAATAATAGTTCAAATACAATAAGTTTAGATAATTTATATGCCTCAGATACCAACTCAAATTTATTAAAATGGGCATTTCCATCAGGCATCACGATGGCTCCAAATAGTTATTTGATTGTTTGGGCAGATCAAGATTTAACACAAACTGGTATTCATGCCGATTTTAAATTTTCTGCAGGTGGCGAAAGTTGTATCTTGTCATATCCTAACGGAGCTGTTGTAGAATCTGTAAATTTTGGAATACAAACATCCGATATGGGTTATGCAAGAAATCCTAATGGAACTGGAAATTTTGTGATTCAAATGCCAACCTTCAATGCAAATAATGAAAGTTTAGCAACTAATTCGTTTGAAACTCCAAAAAACGTAATTTCAATTTATCCGAATCCTACAAGTAATCAAATTAATGTAATCCTTTCGGATATGATTGAAAACGAAAACATCAAGATTTTCAATCAACTAGGACAACTGGTTTTAGAACAGAAAGCTTCAAATGAAAATGTAATTAATTTAGGTACACTGCCATCAGGAACTTATATATTATCGTATAACCAAATCTCTAAAAAAATAATTTTAATCACTAAATAAATCTAAAAATGAAAATTAAAATTTTACTGCTTTTTGCACTTTCACTTGTTTTTTTATCTTGTTCCAAAGATGAGGGTTACGGTGGTTTGGCTACTATTCAAGGGAAAATATTTGCAAAAAATTATAATTCGAGTGGTTATTTAGTAAGTGAGGGCTATTTAGGCGAAGTACGAGTTTATATAAGCAAACACGGCGATGCTTCTTCATTTGACGACAAAAGAACATCGTATGATGGCTCTTTCAAATTTGAATATTTGCAAGAAGGCACTTATGATATTTGGGCATTTGGAGATTGTGATTCTTGCTCTTGGAGTCAAAATTATGTTGTTAAAACTGTAGAAGTAAACTCACGAAGAGCGAATGTTTCAATGGAGGATATCATTATTACTTTTTAAATTGATAGTGTTTCAAAATTTTGTTTCAAAATTACCAAAATTAAATTCGGTGTCATTATCAGAATTAGATTCGGTTTCTTTATTGAATAGAATTGACAGCAAATTTATTCTAAATGAAGACGGTTTAGAAAAAATATTTCCTTGTTTGCTACAAAATTATAGTATTCTTGAAATTGATGGATGTAATTTTTTTACGTATGAAAATAATTATTTCGATACACCAGATTTGCAATTTTATAAAGATCATCACAACGGGTATTTGAATAGAATAAAAGTGAGAAGCAGAAAATATGTTGAATCTAATCTTTGTTTTTTTGAAATTAAAAAAAAGGAAAAAGTAAATAGAACATCCAAATATAGAACGGTATTGCCTGGTTTTATAGCAACAATTAGCGATGAACAAAAAGCAATAATTCAATCTTTTACAAGGAAAAATGTACCTGAAATTGAACTCATTTTAAGAAATAATTTCAATAGAATAACTCTAGTAGATTCGCTTTTTACAGAAAGAGTGACCATTGATTTAAATATTCATTATATAAATAAAAATGAATCTTTTCAACTTGATAAAGTCGCAATAATAGAAATTAAGCAGTCAAAAACATCACATACATCGCCCCTTGGAAATTTTTTAAAAGAAAATAATTTTCGGGAGCAAAGTATAAGTAAATATATTATTGGTATCATTTCTCTAATGCCATCAATTAAAAAAAATAATTTTTTACCCCTAATCAAAAACGTTACTAATTTATAGAAAAATGGAAAAAGAAGAAGCAGTTTTAGCAACATTTAGTACTACCGATTTCACAATGCGTGCCGTAATAGATTTTATTTCAATTTTTATACTTGTTGGGTTAATTTACTATCCAAGACATAAAAACAAAGACTTTCTGTTCACTTTTGTATTATTCAATATTGTGAATTTTATGATTTGCTGTTTATTAGGTGCAGCAAAAATAAAGATTGGTTTTGCATTCGGATTGTTTGCGATGTTTTCAATTATCAGATACCGAACAATCGCTATTTCCATTAAAGACATGGGATATTTTTTTGTATGTGTTGCCCTTGGAATGTTAAATTCCTTAGCCTCAATTTCCGAAGGTTATACAATAATAATTGTTTGCAATTTAATTATTATTTCGCTTACCTTCTTCCTAGAAAAACTTGATTTTATTAAAAATGAGAATGCAAAAATTATTGTTTACGACAGAGTTGATTTAATTAGACCTGAAGATCGCGAGGCATTAATTCAAGATTTAAAGGAAAGAACTGGGCTTCCAATTCACAAAGTAGAAATCATTTCAATTGATTATTTAAAAGACACCGCCTTATTAAAGTCATATTATTATTCTGTTGAGAGTGAAAATTTATTACCTACAGCTATTGATAATGACTAGAATATTAAAACGTATAATTTCGTTAGCATTCTTGCTTTGCTCGGTAATTTTATTCGGGCAAAATACGACTGATATTCAATATCGGTTTGCACCTTCAATTGATTATAAAATAAATAAAAAACTGAAAGTTGCATTTAATTACCGATATGATTTATTTAAAGATTTAGATGTTTTTAAATCCAATTTATTTGAAGTTTCTACGCAATACGAATTGACAAAAAAAATTGAAGTAGAAACAGGTTATCGTTTTACAACTTCATTTTTAGAAGACAGTCACAGAATTTTTTTAGGTGTAAAATACAGTCATAAACTAAAAGATTTCAAGCTTTCATTTGCGTCTAAATATCAATTTTCTACGGGTAGTTTTGACCAAGATTATATGCAATATTATAAAAATCCTAGCAATATGTTTCGTGAAAAATTAAATGTTGAATACAATATTCCAGATTCGAAGATGGCTTTATATTTAGCTACTGAACTATTCCTTAAATACAAAAATGAAAGTATTGATTTTAACCGAATGAGATATACAATTGGAGGTGATTACAAATTAAAATACGGAAATACTATCGGAATTTCTATTTTTTATGACGATAAAGTAAATCCCCAAAAAACAGATAGAATTGTAATTTCTACAAAATACAATCTATCAATTGATGCATTAATGAAAAAACTCAAAAAGAACAAATCAAAATCAAATAAAAAGAAGGTTTAAACAACTTCTCCCGCAAATACTTGGATATTTTCTTCAATTGCATCCCAAAGTCCAATACGTTTTTCTAATGCTAGAATAGAAATTGTTTCTACTTCTTTCCATTTCACTTCATCATTTCCGCAAAGTTCTGTAACCATTTGCAATGCTTTTGGTCCATGATCATCAGCATCCAATTCGATATGTCTTTCAAAATAATAAATCAATTTTTTCAAATCGGTTTCTGGAAAATTCGCCTGAAAGTTTCTTAGTATTTCAGTAAACATTGCAGGAATCAAATCTTCTCTACCAAAAGTAAAAGCAGCTGCAATTTCATGTGGTTTTCCTTCTTCAATTACTCGGAAAGTAAAATCTAAGAATGCTTTAATATTTGGGTGAATTGCGCTTTGTTTTATTGAAACAAATATATTTTGAGTAGCAACTACATGTTCAATAAAATTTTCGATTTCAGTGGTTGAAGCTTCAAAAGATTTCATTGCTTCAAGGTACATTTCAAAATGACTTTGTCTTTTTCCGTCCAATGTCAAGTCGGATTCTTCCGCTAATACAATTTCGTTTATTAAATAACGAGTTTCTGGATTTTTCGTAGCAACCCAAGGCGTAGTTGTACAGGTTAGTTTAGATTGCAATGCTTTCAATAAAGACATAAAATCCCAAACTGCATACACATGATTTTCAACAAAGCATTGTAAATCTTCTATAGTTTGTACTTTTTGATACAAAGTATGTTGCAATAAAGCTGTTTTTTGAGTTTGAATACTCCTATTTATAGTTTCAATATTCATCGTGCTAATTTTTATACAAAAGTAAAAAAGCTTCTCGTTTCCAAGAAGCTTTTACTATCAATTTTATCAATACTTTAATAAATGTTTTATACTATTTAAAAGCAGGAATTCCTGTAATATCCATTCCTGTAATTAGTAAATGTATGTCGTGTGTTCCTTCATAAGTTATCACAGATTCTAAATTCATCATATGACGCATTATAGAATATTCGCCTGTAATTCCCATTCCACCAAGGATTTGACGAGCTTCACGAGCAATATGAATTGCCATATCAACATTGTTTCGTTTTGCCATAGAAATTTGAGCAGTGGTTGCTTTTCCTTCATTTCTTAAAACTCCCAATCGCCAAGTCAATAACTGTGCTTTGGTAATTTCAGTTATCATTTCGGCTAATTTTTTTTGTTGTAATTGCGTTCCAGCGATTGGTTTGTCAAACTGAATTCTTTCTTTTGCATAGCGCAACGCCGTGTCGTAACAGTCCATTGCGGCACCAATAGCGCCCCAAGCAATTCCATAACGAGCAGAATCCAAACATTGCATTGGAGCTCCAAGACCTGTTTTGCCAGTCAATAAATTTTCTTTAGGAACTTTCACGTTGTCAAAAATCAGTTCTCCTGTTGAAGACGCACGAAGTGACCATTTGTTGTGTGTTTCAGGAGTTGTAAATCCTTCCATTCCACGTTCTACGATTAAACCGTGAATTCTACCTTCTTCATTTTTTGCCCAAACTACTGCGATATCTGCAAATGGAGCATTAGAAATCCACATTTTGGCACCATTTAATAAATAGTGGTCGCCCATATCTTTATAGTTGGAAATCATACTGCTTGGATCAGAACCATAATTTGGTTCGGTCAAACCGAAGCATCCCATAAATTCTCCAGAAGCTAATTTTGGCAAATATTTCAAACGTTGTTCTTCATTTCCAAATTTCCAAATAGGATACATTACTAATGAAGATTGAACAGAAGCTGTTGAACGAACGCCAGAATCTCCTCTTTCGATTTCTTGCATTATCAATCCGTACGAAATTTGGTCTAAACCTGCACCACCATATTCTTCTGGGATATAAGGTCCAAAAGCACCAATATCTGCTAATCCTTTTATGATTTGCGTTGGGAAAGCGGCTCTTTGCGCATAATCTTCGATAATTGGCGAAACTTCACGTTTTACCCATTCTCGAGCGGCATCGCGCACCAATTTGTGTTCGTCCGTTAATAATTCGTCAAGGTTATAATAATCTGGAGCTTGAAATAAGTCTGGTTTCATATTTTTGTTATTATGATTGTTCCTTTTAAAGAGCAATCTATTTAAATAATCATCTGCAAATTTACATAAAGAAATGTAACAAATCGATTAACAATTGTTATATTTTTTATACTATTCTCATTTTTGAAATTAAAAAAAATAGTGTTGAAATCAAAAAATGTGATTTTGAAAACAAATATTGATTTATACCGAAAACCCTAGCCCAGATGGCAGTGGAAATCCCACAAACTTGTGAGGCACGAACAATTTTGTGGATTGTAACGTACAGCTGGAAATAGCTCCAAAAAAAATTATAAACTAAATTCGTCTGTGTTTTGTTCGGTTTCCGTAGAATCTTTTTTAACTGGTGGCGACCAACAATCAACTTTTATGGAAAGATTTTCGGGTCTTTCAAAGTCTTCTTTGGAGATGGTTAGCGTTTCGTCGTTATAGCACTTTTTCATTAAAAGTCCCCAAATTGGTAGTGCTGCAACGGCGCCTTGACCGTAAGTGATACTTTTGAAACGTGCCGAACGGTCTTCGCAACCCACCCAAATTCCGGTGGCAAGATTGGGCACCATTCCCATAAACCAACCGTCGGATTGATTTTGTGTAGTTCCTGTTTTGCCAGCAATTGGGTTGGTGAAAACGTACGGATAACCCGTTACTTTTTCGTAGCCATAACCGCCGCCTTGCGTTCTCAATCGAGAGCCAGAGCCTTCTTCGGTAACGCCTTCTAATAATTTTATCACTGCAAATGCAATGTCTTTATTCAAAACATCGTGCGATTCTGGAATTGGTTCATAAAGAA
>JBILPJ010000145.1:0-5902 GCA_044373975.1 Flavobacterium sp.
GTTTGATGACATTATATATATATTAGCTTCTTAATAATTTTTAATAGTGACATTTTCCACATTCTAAACCTCCCATTTGGGCAGCTGTAAGCTTGTCAACTCCGTATTTTTTTGAAAGTTCTTCGTGGATTTTTGTGTAATATCCATTTCCTTCCATTTTAACTTCCGTTTTTCTGTGGCAATTAATACACCATCCCATTGTAAGTGGTGCAAATTGTTTTTGAATTTCATACGTTTGAACTGGTCCATGACAAGTCTGACATTCTATTCCTGCTACAGTTACGTGTTGTGAGTGATTAAAATATACAAAACTAGGTAAGTTATGTATTTTCACCCATTTAACTGGTTCTGTTTTTCCTGTATATTTTTGATTGTCTTTATCCCAACCCACTGCTTTGTATAGTTTTTGGATTTCACCATCGTAGAAAGCTTTAGAATATTCCGCAGTTGCAGTTGTATCTGAAACTTCAGCAATACTTTTATGACAATTCATACATATATTTAGAGAAGGAATTCCAGCATTTTTACTTACACGAGCTGCAGAGTGACAATATTTACAATTGATTTCATTGCTACCAGCGTGTATTCTGTGAGAATAGTGAATTGGCTGAATTGGCTCGTAATTTTGATCTACACCGATTTGCATTAAATACCCGTAAACGAAATACCCACTTGCAAGCAAAAAGAATATTGAAGTTACTAGAACCAAGAATTGATTTTTTGCAAATGCTTTCCAAATTGGGGTTGTTGGTTGTTTTTTAGCCAATTCAATTCCGTTTGCTTTTGCTACTTTAGAAAGTACATTGTTAACTAAAAACAACATTACAATTAGCATCAACATAACAACTGCTAAAGCACCAAGAACAACATCATTTGAAATCCCACCAGCATTAGTGGCAGTTCCTGGTGGCGCTGCAGATGGATTTGGAGCCATTACAGGTTCTGCTTTTGGCTCTGAAGTATAAGCTATAATATTGTCTATATCTCCATTTGTCAATTGTGGAAATGCGGTCATTACTGAACCATTATATTCTTTACTTACCCTAACTGCTTCCGCATCGCCAGATTTAATCATATCTTGACTGTTACGAATCCACTTATAAAGCCACTCATTAGTTAGCCTTGGTGATATTCCTCTTAAAGCAGGACCAGTCATTTTAGCATCAAGCTTATGACAGGCAGCACAATTAGAATTGAAAAGTTCTTTTCCTTTTACAGGATCTGCACCTGAGGCTGCCGGAGCAGCAACTGCTGTAGGAGCAGGCGCTGGAGCAGCAGGAGCCGCAGTTTGCGCTAACGAAGTAACTGATAAAGCTAGCATTGCTGCAAAACTAAATATCAAACTTCTTGAAATCGAATTATGGTTACCCACGTTTTTCATATTGTTATACTAATTATCGACTAAAATAAAGCCTTGTATTGAGTGTGAAAATCACATAAAAACACAAGAACTCTTTTAAAACTTGCACAAAAATACGACTTAAGAACTATTCTCAAAACCCTTAAACTATCTAAAATATCAATTTATATTAATTCTAAATAGCAAAATGATTTTAAGGTATTTAATAAAGAGTACATTTGTATAAAAATCACCACTTTATGAAAATTTTAACCTTAGCAACAGCTTTTCAATGCGCAATAATTTTTTGTTTATCCAACTCAAATTTATATGCTCAAGATGAAAAAGTTAGCGTTTCTCAAAACCCAAAATTTGAAAACCTATTAAATGAAAAAAGAAAAATAAACGCTTCTATTACTGTAAATGACATTTATAAAATTCAAATCTATAATGGTGATAGTGAAACGTCTAAAAAGACATTAAGCGATTTCAAACGAGATTTTTTAGCTTTTGACGGAACAATCGTTTTTTACACGCCCGCTTATAAAGTTTGGGTTGGAAATTTCAAAACTCGAATTGAAGCCGAAAGAAATTTAATGCTTTTTAAAAAGAAATATCCAAACGCTTTTGTAATAAAACCTAATAAATAATTTCCTACTTTCTTTAAACCAAAAACGTCCCGAATTGCTCGGGACGTTTTTTTATATAAACTAAATTCTATTTCAATTTCTTTTTAATTGCAACTTCGTGGAAAGCCTCGATAAAGTGGGGATAACTCAATAAAAGCTTAATAAACTACTTCACTATTCCTTCTAAAGCAAATAAGAATGAATAATTCAAAGCTAAGTCCTTTAAATAATCGAAACGACCGCTGGCACCACCGTGACCAAATTCCATATTCGTTTTAAGAAACAAAACATTATTATCTGTTTTTACTGCTCTCAGTTTCGCTACCCATTTTGCAGGTTCAAAATATTGTACTTGACTGTCATGCAAGCCTGTGGTTACTAATATATTTGGATAATTTTTGGCTTCGACATTTTCATACGGACTGTAACTTTTCATATAAAAATAGGCTTCTTTATTTTTAGGATTACCCCATTCGTCAAACTCATTTGTGGTCAACGGAATGCTCTCGTCCAACATTGTATTGACAACATCCACAAACGGCACTGCGGCAATAATGCCGTGCCACATATCCGGTTCCATATTAGCCACCGCACCCATCAATAAGCCACCTGCGCTTCCACCAATTGCATACAAATGTTCTTTACTGGTATAGTTTTCAGCGATTAGAAATTTCCCGCAATCAATAAAATCCGTAAAGGTATTTTTCTTTTTCATCATTTTACCGTCTTCATACCATTGCCTCCCCATTTCTTGCCCGCCACGTATATGTGCAATCGCAAAAACAAAGCCTCTGTCCAAAAGACTTAAACGCGTACTGCTGAAACCCGCATCCGAACTACTACCGTAACTGCCATATGAATAAAGCAACAAAGGTGATTTACCGTCTTTCTTAAACCCTTTTTTATACACTAATGAGATTGGTACTTTTGTTCCATCAATTGCTATGGCATACAGTCGTTCTGACACATATTGAGAGGCATCATAACCGCCTATAATTTCCTGTTGCTTCATCAACTTTTTATCGCGCGTCACTAAATTATAATCGTAAGTAGAATTTGGCGTGGTTAAAGAAGTGTAACCGTAACGCAAAGTTGTGCTAGTGTAATCTGGGTTTGAACCAAAATAGGCCGTGTAAGTTACTTCTCCGAAATTTAGATAATGTGACGAATTATCTTTTAAATTTTGGATACATAATTGTACTAATCCATCTTTGACCTCGTTAATAACAATAAAATCTTTAAATTCTTCGACACCTTGCAGCAATACGTCTTTGCGATGGGGAATGACTTCTTTCCAATTGATTGAATTGGTTTTATTTAATGAACACTCCATTAACTTGAAATTCAAAGCACTGTCTTTATTGGTTAAGATTAAAAATTTATCTGCCAATGTAATCACATCATAGAGGACATTTTTCATTCGAGGTTGAAAAATTTTGAATTCCTCATTTGGTTTTGCGGCATCAATCATTTTAATTTCTGTTGACATCGTTGCATTGGAAGAAATAAAAATGAATTTATTGTTTTTGCTTTTGCTAACGCCAATATAGTTACTCTTGTCTTTTTCGTCATACACGATAACATCTTTTGCAGCACCCAGTGTGTGGCGTTTTATCTTTTCGGATAAAAGTGTTACAGGATTTTTGAAAGTATAAAAAAGGTTCTTGTTGTCATTAGCCCAGCAGGGGTCTCCTTCCGTATTGACAATGACATCTTTCAGTATTTCTCCCGTTTCAAGATTCTTGATATAAATAGTGTATTGTCTTCTGCTTACTTCATCTATCCCAAAAGCTAATAGTTTATTGTTTTCGCTTATGGCAAACCCCGAAGCGGCATAATAAGTATGTCCTTCTGCCATTTTATCCACATCTAACAATACTTCTTCTGTGGCATTCAAGCTTTCTTTTTTACGACAGTATTTGTAGTATTGCTTTCCTTCTTCTGTTCTTGAATAATAGTAGTATCCATTTTTAAAGACAGGTAAACTCTCATCTTTTTCTTTGATTCTGGCTTTCATTTCTTGGAACAAATCGACCTGCATTTTATTTGAACCACTCATTGCCGTTTCTAAATAGGCATTTTCAGCTTTCAAATAATCAACCACTTTTGTACTATCTGGTCCTTTACCAAAATAATCATACATCCAATAATAGTTATCCAATACTTTGTCATCATGCAGATTTCGCCAATGTGATTTTTTCTCCGCAACAGGTGTTGTTGCTTTTTGAAATTGTGCATTTATTGCTACTGTGCAAAAAAACAGCCCTAATACTATTAATGATTTATTCATAATTCAATTGATTTTTTATTGTTTAAATACATTATCTATTATTGTAATTAAAGTATCCTAACAATAACTCAATATAAACGTTACCGCTAAAGTAAAACAAAAAATCCCGATTGCTCGGGATTTCTTATAAATTTATAAAAATTAAATTTTATTTCAGTTTCTTTTTAATTGCAACTTCGTGGTAAGACTCAATAACATCTCTTTCTTCAATGTCGTTGTATCCTTTTACTTGAATACCACAATCATATCCTTTAGCGACATCCTTAACATCGTCTTTGAAACGTTTCAATGCTAATAATTCTCCAGTAAAGACAACTACACCATCTCTGATGATTCTCATTTTGGCATTTTTAACAATTTTACCATCCATAACCATACTTCCTGCAATAGAACCCACTTTCGAGATTTTGAAAATCTCTCTAATTTCTGCAGTTCCAAGAATTTCTTCTTTCATTTCAGGGGCTAACATTCCTTCCATTGCATCTTTCAAGTCGTCAATAGCAGCATAAATAATTGAGTAATAACGGATGTCAATTTCTTCTTTGTCTGCCAATTGTCTAGCATTTCCAGCAGGACGAACATTAAATCCGATAATAATTGCATCTGATGCAGAAGCCAACATTACATCTGTTTCTGTAATTGCTCCAACTCCTTTATGTATGATATTGATTTGAATTTCTTCCGTGGACAATTTAGAGAACGAATCAGATAATGCTTCAACAGAACCATCCACATCCCCTTTCAAGATGATGTTCAATTCTTTAAACTGACCTAAAGCAATTCTACGACCAATTTCGTCAAGCGTAATGTGTCTTTGCGTACGAACTGATTGTTCACGCATCAATTGAGAACGTTTGGAAGCAATTTGTTTCGCTTCTTTTTCATCTTCAAATACGTTGAATTTATCTCCCGCAGTTGCAGCTCCATCCAATCCCAATACTGAAACTGGTGTTGAAGGTCCTGCTTCTTTAACGATATTTCCACGTTCGTCGTGCATCGCTTTAATTTTTCCGTGGTGTTTTCCAGCAAGCATATAATCTCCTACTTTCAAAGTTCCGTGTTGTACTAATATAGTAGAAACGTATCCTTTACCTTTATCTAAGAATGCTTCAACAACCGTTCCTTGAGCGGATTTATTTGGATTTGATTTTAAGTCTAAAATTTCTGCTTCAAGCAAAACTTTTTCTAATAATTCTTTCACACCGGTTCCTACTTTTGCAGAAATATCGTGCGATTGAATTTTTCCACCCCAATCTTCAACAAGTAAATTCATACCTGCTAATTTTTCTTTTATTTTCTCAACATTCGCATTTGGCTTATCAATTTTATTGATGGCAAAAATGATAGGTACATTCGCTGCTTGAGCGTGAGAAATTGCTTCTTTAGTTTGTGGCATTATGTCGTCATCCGCAGCAATTACAATGATTGCAATATCGGTAACTTGCGCTCCACGGGCACGCATTGCAGTAAATGCCTCGTGACCTGGTGTATCTAAAAATGCTATTTTTTGTCCGTCATCTAATGTTACTCCGTAAGCTCCAATATGTTGGGTAATTCCTCCAGATTCTCCTGCGATAACATTTTCCTTACGGATATAATCCAATAAAGAGGTTTTACCGTGATCGACGTGTCCCATTACAGTTA
>JBILPJ010000146.1:0-5896 GCA_044373975.1 Flavobacterium sp.
TAATCCGTTAAATCTGTGGCTGATTTTTTTTTAACCGCAAAGGGAAAATAATTATGAGTTATGAATTATAAGTTATGAGTTATGTATCTGTGGAAATCCGTTTAATCCGTTAAATCTGTGGCTGATTTATTTAACCGCAAAGGGAAAATAGTTATGAGTTATGTATCTGCGGAAATCCGTTTAATCCGTTAAATCTGTGGCTGATTTTCGACTTTCGACAATTTTAAGTCTTTTATCTATTCGTCTATTATCTCTTCGTCTTTTCTTTAAGATTTTCGATTATTTTAAAAGCTTAAAATCATAAATTACTGACGCTGATTTTTTTAGCAGTAGTTTTCCCGTCTTTGCTGCTGATTTTCACAATATAAATTCCATTGCTCCAACTTGATGTGGCACATTGAAAGGCAGTTTTGTCGGTTTTAAACAAGAACAATTCTTTACCGGCAACATCATAAATTTCCACTTTTGAAATTTCAATTTGGTTTGGATTACTGATTGTAAGTTGTTTCAAATCATTGTTTTGAAAAATCTGAAAGTTTTGGTAGTTCACATTTGCAGTTCCAAGCGTGGCATCGAAAAAGGTAATTTCATATTGCGTATTATTTGTTCCGGCTGGTAAATTCAACTCACAAAAACTGTTTTTTATATCGTAATAAATGCCAGAAATTTTGTCATACAAATACACATTTTCTGCATCTGAGAAATTCAAAAATTCATTCACAGTGATTTTATAATTTGCAGCAGCAGTATTTTTAAATCCAATTGCGATTCTTTTTTCCGATGAAAATGGCAAAACTGAAATCACATATCGGTTATTATTTAATACAAAATAAACGTCGGCGGGCGCAACATCATCTGCTGATTTTGCATCAAATCCACGGTCAACTCCATCAGTTGTTTCAGATTGAAAACCCAATGACAACTGGCGAATTCCTAAATTATTTAATAAAGTATTGAAACGTATTTGAGGAACGGGTTGGGTATTTACGGAAGTGTAATCAAAATTGGAAACCGACTGAATGTTCGATATAGCAGAAGTATTTCCCGAGTTTCGTTCAAATTCAGAATAATTCAAACTTCCTTCTTTAATATAAACGCGGTATTCGTTTTTCATTTCAACAATGGTACCATTTTCATTTCCTTCAATCATAAATCCTTGACCAATTGGTGAAAAACGTCTTTCTAAATTATTTAAAGGAGTACTAAAAATGCTTCCAGGATTTCCACCGCCATCATAAGAATAATAGGTTGCAGGAACATATATTCCTTTAGAATTAAGTGCTCCTGATGAAAAAGCTCCGTAACCACCTTTATAAGCAGCAACATTATGGGAAGTGGTAGTTTTGTCTTGTTCCCAAAAATAAGCAATCCCAGTACAATTAGCTTGTGCATTTAAAAAAGCAGATAAATCAATTGCTGATGGATATGGATTTCCTGTCAAGGTCAAATTGGCATTTTGAACAGGAATTGAAATTGTTCCATCATTTGGTTTTCCACGAAAATCATACCGCTGATTTGCGCCAGGATTATTTTGTACGCCCTCAACAGTGGTTGTGTTTACTCCCGAAGTCCCCTTCATTGTGAATCCTTCGCCTGCATTAATTGCACTATTTCCGCCTACATAAATCCATTGAGAATAGTTTGTTGAAACTAAAAATTTATAGATCCAGCGAGAAGCAATTGATAGCGGTGAAGCCACGCCATTTGGATTGTTTACGGGTAGAATAATTGAATTTGAACTACTGTCTATTGAATTTATACTTTTTAATTGACCGACTCCAAATGCAGAATTTCCAGCAGGTTCAAGGTGAGCGCCCACAGGAGAACACCAGTAATTGTATGCATAATTTGTAGTTGTTCCTTCTTGATAAACTGATAAATCACCAATTCCTTTATTGCCACTTGTAGCGGTTGTTCCTTGAACGAGTTGTGCGTCTTTACGAAGATAAATGGAACTCGTTTCTGATTTTAATTCTATATTTTGTTTGACAAATACAACCTCATTTTTAACAAATATAAAATTGTCGGGGCTTACAAACAGTTGAGCATTAGCATCATAATTAAGACACGCCAATATATAAAATAGGAATAGGACTTTGTATGTTTTCATAGGTAAAGAATTTAGAATTAAATGGATAACAATAAAACTATTTTGCAAATGTAACTCTTTGAATTTGAGAAAACTAATTATTTTCATTTAAACGGTTTTTAAATTGGTTTTAATTAAAAATGTTAGCTATTTAATTTAAAATTAATCCCTTTCCACAGGCGTTAAACTTGTCACAATTTCAAAATCTGATGAAAAACCATTTCTTTTTTTGTATTTTTGACATGCAATAAATAGTTTATGATAGAAGAACGAGTAATATTGGTAAATGAATTGGACGAACCAATAGGAACGATGGAAAAAATGGAAGCGCACGAAAAAGCAGTTTTGCATCGTGCCTTTTCTGTTTTTATTTTGAATAAGAACAATGAAATTATGCTCCAGCAGCGAGCCCATCAAAAATACCATTCTCCATTGCTGTGGACGAATACCTGCTGCAGTCATCAACGAGTTGGCGAATCCAATATTGAAGCGGGAACCCGAAGATTGAGAGAAGAAATGGGTTTTGAAGCCGAACTCAAAGAGCTGTTTCATTTTATCTATAAAGCCCCGTTTGACAATGGCTTGACCGAACACGAACTGGATCACGTGATGATTGGTTATTTTGATGACGAACCTCAAATCAACACCGAAGAAGTTGAAAGTTGGAAATGGATGAAAATCGAAGATATTAAGGAAGATATGATTGTCAATCCAGAATTATATACGATTTGGTTTAAAATAATTTTCGATGAATTCTACCATTATTTAGAAGACCATAAAATTTAAGAACATTAAAATGTATTATTTTGGAAACTGATTTCCGAAATATAAATTTATAAATATGAAAGTTACCATAAGCAGAAAAGCACATTTTAACGCTGCGCACCGTTTGCACAGAAAAGATTGGACATTTGAACAAAATGATGCCGTTTTTGGCAAATGCAACAATCCTAATTTTCACGGTCATAACTATGATATGACAGTTAGCGTAACGGGGCAAATAGATCCTGAAACGGGTTATGTTATGGATGTGAAATTCCTTTCAGACATCATTAAAGAAGAAGTTGAAAATAAATTTGATCATAAGAATTTGAATTTGGATGTTCCTGAATTTCAAGATTTGAATCCTACAGCCGAAAATATTGTAGTTGTGATTTGGAATAAAATCAGAAGCCGAATTAAACCCGAATTTGATTTGGAAGTAGTTTTGTATGAAACGCCTCGCAATTTCGTAACCTATAAAGGAGAATAATGGAATTAAAAGTAGGAGATAAAGTCCCAAAATTTACTGCAATTGATACAAATGGTGCTACTTTTGACAGTCAGAATACCATTGGCAAAAAGCCAGTTGTTCTTTATTTTTATCCAAAAGACAACACACCCGGTTGCACCGCTCAAGCCTGCAGTTTCCGAGATCAATATGAAGATTTTATCGATTTAGGTGCTGAGGTAATTGGCGTTAGCAGCGATAGCGTTGCAGCACATCAAAAATTTACGAAGCAATACAAACTTCCTTTTATACTTTTGTCAGATTCCAATAAAAAAATCCGAAACCTTTTTGGAGTTCCTTCAGGAATGTTTGGATTATTGCCCGGAAGAGTGACGTATGTAATTGATAAAGAAGGAATTATCGTAATGGTTTTTGATAGTATGTTGGCAACAAAACACATTTCAAAAGCACTTGCCGCCATAAAAAAAGTAGTCTAATTATGAAATTTGAAAGTTATCCATTGCAATTTGACCCAATTCTGAAAGAAAGAATTTGGGGAGGCGAAAAATTAAAAACAGTACTTAACAAACCAATAACTTCTTCTATAACAGGAGAAAGTTGGGAATTATCAACTGTGGAAGGCGATGTAAGTATTGTTTCCAATGGAGTTCTGAAAGGAAAATCACTGACAGAATTAATTGAAAATCATCCAGAAGAAGTTTTAGGAACTGCAGTTTATAATAAATTTGGAAAGCAATTTCCCTTATTATTCAAATATTTGGATGCCAAAACCGATTTGTCAATTCAGGTACATCCAAATGATGCGTTAGCGAAAATTCGTCACAATTCCTTTGGAAAAACCGAAATGTGGTACATAATGCAAGCCGATGAAAATGCAAGAATTATTGTAGGTTTCAAAGAAAAATCGAATGCGCAAGAATATGTTGCGCATTTGGAAAACAAAACCTTACTTGATTTATTGGAAGAAGTAAACGTTAAAACGGGCGATGTTTTCTTTCTTGAAACAGGAACAGTTCACGCCATTGGTGCAGGATTGGTAGTTGCAGAAATCCAGCAAACGTCTGATATTACCTACCGATTATATGATTTTGACAGAGTCGATGCCGATGGAAATTTGAGAGAATTGCACATCGATTTGGCTTTAGACGCCATCAATTACGACAAAGTAGAAACGCATAAAACCTATTCAAAAGAGGCAAACAAATCCAATGAAATGGTAAATTGTCCTTATTTTACCACGAATTATTTACCGCTTGACGGAACAATAAACGTTTCCAAAACTTCCGAATCTTTCACGGTTTATATGTGCACGGAAGGAACGTTTCAATTGGAATGTGACCAAATTACCTATAACTATAAAAAAGGCGATACAGTCTTAATTCCTGCCGCAATGAACAGCTATACTTTGGCTGGAAAAGCCGCATTATTAGAAATTTATATTTCATAGTCTATAATAGAAAGATTATATGTACTTTTGCAGACGAAAATTTAAATTTCAAATTAAAATATACAAAAATGGCAAACGTTAAAAATTTAAAAAAAGACATCAACTACGTTTTAGGAGATATTATTGAAGCAGTTTACTTATATGAAATCGCTACAACAGGAAAACCAACAGACGAAACCAATGCATTGATTGATGAAGCTATTGCAAGTTTCGATGCTTTGATTACAAAAGTAAATGCTAAAAACGTTGAAAACAAAAAATCACACTTCAAACAAATCAATGTTGAATTGGAACAAGTTGCAAATCAATTGATTGCTAAAATCAACGGATTACAATAAAAATAAGTTAAAAAAAAGGTCAAATTTATTTTGGATTTTACAAATTCAATTCTATATTTGCACTCGAAATAAGTCGCCAGCGTAGCTCAGTTGGCTAGAGCAGCTGATTTGTAATCAGCAGGTCGTGGGTTCGAGTCCCTCCGCCGGCTCTTTTTAGAAAAACCATTTTACGAAAGTAAAATGGTTTTTTGTTTTTATAAAATCCCCATAAATAAAATAAAATTTCTGATACTATAATTTGGAGCGAATTGTCCTTTTGTATTTGGAATTGCAATTCCCGCTTTCGGCTCAATCTCTTCGCTTCGCTGCGAGGATACCGCCTCAATCGGGGCTGATTGGGAATTGTTTTGAATTCTTTTATTATATGGCTTTAAATAAAAACTGGTATTGAAAAATTAAAACTATATTTACAAAGAGATAATGCGATGCAAACCTTCGCCAATCAACTCAAATTTGGGGTGATAAGTCTAACTTTGTAAGACCAATATACAAGTTTGCAGCAATATTTGAAAAACAGAGGAAAATTGAATAACCTAATACGAAAATTATGATTTCAGAAATCTTAGAAATATTAGGATTAACTTCAAGTTTACCGAAAGTAGAAAATAAAATGAGTAATGTTGAAAAAGAAAATATTGAATGGAGTAAAGTGAAACTATTTTCTAATCCAAATATTATTGAAAATTTAATTTCTTTGTTAAACGTTGAAAATATTGACGAAGAAAACTGGACTAAATCTTACTCTGGAAAATATACAAACGAAAAATGGTTGAGTTATTTTGTTTCGACTT
>JBILPJ010000147.1:0-5887 GCA_044373975.1 Flavobacterium sp.
CCTTTAGATCCTAATGGAGTAAATAATTCTGCGAATTCATTATTCGTAATTATTTTTGCTGCATTAGTCGGAATGGTTTGGCTTTGGATGAGTAAAAGAAAAATAGAACCTAATACAATTGTGAAATTTGGGTTAGGATTTTTATTTCTTTCAGGCGGTTTTTATGTATTTTATTATACTAAATTCTTCGCTGACGCAAATGGAGTAACGTCTCTTGATTTATTCACTTTTGGGTGGTTTATAATCACTTTTGGAGAATTATGTTTATCACCAATTGGAATGTCAATTATGACCAAGTTATCACCAGCAAAACTACAAGCTGTAATGATGGGAATGTGGTTTTTAGCAAGTGCTTACGGACAATATTTTGCAGGTTTATTAGGTGCCAATATTGCAAGTGCTTCGGAAAACGCTTCCAATTTAGATAAATTAACAATTTACGCAGATGGTTATAAGCAATTAGCGATTTACGCACTTATAGCAGGTATAATTTTAATAATTATTTCACCATTTGTCAAAAAATTAATGCAAGAAGTCAAATAAATTTCCGATATTTCGGCATTATTTTTGAATATCAATTAAAAACAAAAAAATTATGAAAAAGATACTTATCACTTTATTGCTTGTAATTGGCTCTTATGCTGTTGAAGCGCAAGAATTAGTATGGAACAACAACCTTAACAAAGCAATGGAAATTTCAAAGAAAACTAAAAAACCATTGATGCTTTTCTTTACGGGTAGCGATTGGTGCGGATGGTGTATTCGTTTGCAAACAGAAGTTTTCAAAAAACCTGAATTTGCTGCTTGGGCAAAAGATAATGTAGTTCTTGTAGAAGTTGATTTTCCAAGAAGAACCGCTTTGTCTGCTGAATTAACAGCGCAAAATAATGAATTGCAACAGTTCTTTGCTGTTCAGGGATATCCTACAGTTTGGTTTGTAAACGCAACTAGTGTTGATGGGAAAACCAATTTTGATAAATTAGGAAGTACTGGATATCTTGCTGGCGGTCCTGCAAATTGGTTGAATGTTGCCAATGGATTTATAAAAAAGAAATAAATTTTTAGTTCAATCTAAAAAATCCCTTTTCGCCAGTTGCGTGAAAAGGGATTTTTTCTTTTCTACAAGTTTCTTTCCATACTTTTATATAGGTTTTAAAATTGGACGCATCGGCAACAATCATTTCAGGTTTAAACGTTTGTAATAAACGTTCCAAATTCAATTTTGGCGATTGCGTGATTACAATAATATCAGGGTTTATGTTCTTCGCATAAACGCCCAAACTATCCAAAAGCAGAATTTTTTTATCCTTGAAATAAAATACATTTTGAATCTTTTTTTGGTTTGAAATGGAACTAAAATTAGCAATCAAATACGATTTTAGTGTTGGGTTTTTAGCTATTTCTTTTCGGATACTGTCATTAAAGGCAACCACTTTTTCGCCAGTTCTTTCAGTGATTAAGGTGTT
The DNA here is from genome assembly GCA_044373975.1 of Flavobacterium sp. Taxonomy (GTDB): domain Bacteria; phylum Bacteroidota; class Bacteroidia; order Flavobacteriales; family Flavobacteriaceae; genus Flavobacterium. Next base: position 1,467 of record JBILPJ010000147.1, read on the forward strand.
TTTCTTTATATTAAATACAATCCATTCTGCTTGATTTTGATTGTTCCATCGGGTTGCAAAAAAAGCAGTTTGAAATAAAAGTATGGCAATCAATGCAAATGCTAATTTGTGGAATGTTGGTTTTTTAAACCAGATAATTACCGCTATAATTACAAGGTACAAACTCAATAAAATTTGCCAGTTAAATGGAATATCCTTAATAATAAACTCCTCAAAAGATGCAACCCAATTGATGGTTTTATTTAAAAAGTAAATGCTATATTCTAATATTTTTGCTGGAATTTCAGGAACATAATCAAAAGCTGCTAATACCATTACAAAAACGCCCAATGCCATAATGACACTCAAAAAAGGAATAATTATTAAATTAGTTACAAAAAACAATCCCGGAAACTGATGAAAATAATAGATGCTTAATGGGAAAGCACCAATTTGAGCGGCAAATGAAACGGTTAAAATTTCCCAAAAGTAAATCGCTATTTTGTTATTTGGTGTCCACAAATTCTCTAATAATGGTTGCAACCAAAAGATAAAAAATAGCGCAACATAACTCAATTGAAACCCAACATCGAATAAAAACGAAGGTTGAAAAAGCAAAATCAGGAATATGGAAACCAATAAAGTGTGAAAAATATTGGTACTTCTTTTTAAATACATTCCATAAGCCACAAACGAAAACATAGTTACAGAGCGCACCACCGATGGCGATAGCCCAGCTAATATTGCAAAACCCCAAAGCGATACAATTATAGTAACTAATCGAATGATATTTCCAACTTTGTTTTTACGCAAGGGCTTCAATAAAAAGGTAATAAATAGCAAAATAAAACCAACGTGTAATCCTGAAACAGACAAAATGTGAATTGCACCTGCAAATTGATAATCTTTTAATATTTCAGGTGATATATCTTGTTGTTGTCCTAAAATTAAAGCCGCTACAACGTGCAATTCATCCTTTGAAAAATTACTTTTCTCGAGATTGCTTAGAATTTTATTTCTGAGGAAATCGGAGTAATACCAAATGTTTTTATCTGTTGTTTCACTGATTTTTATTTGATAGGAATCAGCATACATTTGACCCAAAATAGATTTGTTTGTCAAATATTTTCCATAGTCAAATTGGTCAGGATTTATAGGGTTTTTATGTCTGTAAACCGTTCCTTTTATTAGAAAATTGGAGCCAATATTAAGTTTTGAATTTCCTTTTATTTTATGAAAATTAACCAAGATTTTTCCCGAACTTTCTAGATTGTCAATGCGTTTTACTACACCAATAAAACGGTCATTTAATACAGAGCTTTTTAATTTTTCTCGTAAAACGACTTCGATTGAATGCTCATCGGTTTCATTTTTAATTTGATGAATATAATTGTCCGCTTGAAGTGAATCTGTATTTATTATTTGTGTGAAAATGCCTATTTGAAAAAACAATAAATAAGTAAAAATCCCGAAATATATTTTTTGAATAAAATCGTTTTTAGATAAAAAATACGACGTAATAAGTAGTGAAAAAGAAATTCCAATTGAGATAAAGACTAAATTTGGATTTGGAGAAGTATAAAAGGAAAATAAAATTCCCAAAACAAACCAAATGGTGATTCTCGTTAAAGGAAATTGAAGTATTTTCATTCTCCTAATGTAGTCATTTTTATCTAATTATTACAAAGTAGAATAAATGCGATTGGCTTGAGCAAAAGATTTTCTGTAATAAGGTTCTTTTGTCGAAGAAATAATTACGCCGCTTGAAGTTGCAGAATGAATAAATTTAATTTCGTCTTGTAACACTTCGGTAACCATTCCAACGTGATTTATAATGCTTTTTTTGTTGGTTCTAAAGAAAATTAAATCCCCTTTTTTGATTTCATCAGGGTTTAAAACCGTTCCTAATCGTGACATTTCATTCGATGATCGGGGTAAAATAATATCAAATTTACTAAACGTTGCAAACATCAAACCTGAGCAATCATAGCCTTCGGGAGTTGTACCGCCGCTTCTATAATTAGCACCTAAATTCTCGGATGCAGAATTAATCAATTGTTCAACTAAATACGTCGTGTCGCTATTGGAAATATCAAAATCATCCGTTTTGTCTTCAGTGCTCAACCTGCTTTTTATGTCTTTTTTAGGTTCTTTTTTCGGAGTTTTTATAGTTGAAACAGTCCTATTTTGTTTTTCGGTTTTTATAATAATTGAACCTTTTGGTGTCTGATAAAAGCCTTTTTTCTCAGCCTCAGATTTTGAAGTAATTATTATTGACGTTGGTTTGCAACTGGCGAAGAATGTTAATATTACGAGTAGGTAAAGTAGTTTTTTCAAAAGAATTATTTTTTACAAATTTAGGCATTTAATATTTAAACGAATTTAACGGATGTTTCGTACAATCGATTTTGCGGTTTTTTCACTTGCGCCACTTCCGCCCAATTGCTTTTCTAATGCATTGTAATTTTCCAAAACTTGCATTCTGTAATTAGGTTCCAATAGTTTTTGAAGTTCTGTTTTGATATTTTTTGAAGTGCAATTGTCTTGAATTAATTCGGTTACAACTTCCTTGTCCATAATTAAATTCACCAACGAAATGTATTTTAAAGTCACAATTCGTTTCGCAATTTGGTAAGACACCCAACTTCCTTTATAGCAAACGACTTCGGGAACTTTAAACAATGCCGTTTCCAATGTTGCCGTGCCAGAAGTGACCAAAGCAGCAGTTGAAACACTCAATAAATCATACGTTTTATTGGAAATAAAATGGCTGTTTTTGGATTTTAAAAAAGGTGCATAAAACGAATATTCTTGACTTGGTGCGCCAGCAATTACAAATTGATAATCGGGAAAATCATTCACCACGCTCAACATTACGCTCAACATTTTTGTAATTTCCTGTTTGCGACTTCCTGGCAATAGTGCTATAATTGGTTTTTCGTCTAAATTGTGTACTTTTCTAAAGGCAATTTCGTCAACAGTTGTTCGGTTTTGAATGGCATCAATTAACGGATGACCGACAAATTCGACAGGATAATGATGCTTCTTCTCATAGAAATCTTTTTCGAATGGCAAAATCACATACATTTTATCGACATCTCGCTTAATATCCGTAATTCGATTTTCTTTCCAAGCCCAAATTTGAGGTGAAATATAATAATGCGTTTTCATTCCTAATTCCTTCGCCCATTTTGCAATTCGCATATTAAAACCAGGGTAATCAATGAAAATAAGTACATCAGGTTGAAATTCTTGAACATCTTTTTTGCAGATTTTGATATTATTTAAAATGGTTTTCAAATTGAAAACTACTTCAATGAATCCCATAAATGACAATTCTCGATAATGTTTCACCAAGGTACCGCCCACATTTTGCATTAAATCACCGCCCCAAAAACGAATTTCAGCACTTGGATCTTCTTTATACAAAGCCTTCATCAGATTGGAACCGTGCAAATCTCCCGAAGCTTCCCCTGCAATAATGTAGTATTTCATAGAATATTGATTTAAAACTTCTGAATTTTTATACAAATAAAGTGATTATTGTTACTATAATCATTGCCAATATCACTCCACGAGCCATCAATTCTTTATCGTATTTTAATAAACCAAAGAACAAAACTAAATTTAAAATTGCTCCAAGTGTGATTATTTTCCCTAATTTTCCTTCTAATTTTAAGATTTGAAGTCCACCCAAAAAGGAATAGGGAGTAAACGCAACAATGAAAATAAAGCTTCCAATTATCGAGGTAATTATTCCGATAATAATACCGTAAAATAAATCTATTTTTTTCATATTATTTTAAATTCCAATTATTTAGTTGTTGAATTGTATGATGCGCTGTTAAGTCAAATTGAACAGGAACTACAGAAATATAGCCGTTTTCTAACGCCCATTCGTCAGTATCTTCACCTTTATCTTGGTTTACAAATTCGCCTGTGAGCCAATAATAATCTTTTCCTTGAGGTGTTATTCTCTTGTCAAATTTTTCCATCCAAATGGCTTTCGCTTGACGGCAAATTTTTATTCCTTTGATTTCATTTTCTTTTAATTTAGGAAAATTGACATTCAAAACAACATTTTCGGGCATTCCTTTTTCTAAAACTTCTAAAGTTATTTTTCTAATTGAAGATTTAATAGCGTCGAAATCGGCATTCCAATCGTAATCTAATAATGAAAAGCCAATTGCGGGAATTCCTTCAATTCCGGCTTCAACGGCAGCACTCATCGTTCCTGAATAAATTACATTTATGGAAGAATTAGACCCGTGATTTATTCCTGAAACACACAAATCTGGTTTTCTGTGAAGAATTTCATTTACAGCTAATTTCACGCAATCTACAGGTGTTCCCGAACAACTATATTCAGTTATTTCTGCATTTTCCTTAGAAACCTTATTGATAAAAAGCGTGCTATTTAGTGTAATTGCGTGACCCATTGC
>JBILPJ010000034.1:0-16470 GCA_044373975.1 Flavobacterium sp.
GTTCTGGCTTTTGATTGAAGATTAATTGTGTTCCTTTGGGCAGTAATTTTTCTAATGTTGCCCGTTCCCCTTCATTATCCCCAGATAAAACTTTGATATTGTAATTCTTGTTTAAATTCTTGAAAAGTTGCTCCAAACCTTCTCTATATTGGTTATTGAAAATGAACATTCCATAATAATTACCATTAATTTTAATATGAACGGAAGTGCGTTCCCCAATTTGCACTGAATTGGAAGAAGTTGGAACAGACAAAAATTGGCTTGAGCCGATTTCTATTTTATTATCTTCTATTTCAGCAACAATTCCTTTACCCGTAATTTCTTCAAAATGAGTAATTTTAAATCTTTTCCCTTGAGGTAAAAAATCATAAACCATTCGGCTTAACGGATGATTTGAACCTCGAAGTACGTTTTTTATTAATGTCAAATTTTCATCAGAAAGTGCAATTCCTTCATACGAAATATTCGATTTTTTATTGGTTGTAATGGTTCCCGTTTTATCAAAAACAATAGTGTCAACTTTTGCCAATTGTTCGATAACCATTGCGTTTTTAAGATAGAATTTCTGTTTTCCTAAAATCCGTAAAATATTTCCAAAAGTAAATGGTGCGGTCAATGCCAATGCACACGGACAAGCGACAATTAATACGGCAGTAAAAACATTGAAAGCTGTATTAGCATCAATAAAAATCCAATAGCCAAAACCTGAAAATGCAATTAGTAATAATATCGGTGTAAAATATCGACTGATTTTATCGGTTATGGTTTTGTGTTTTTGATCCACATTTTTCTGGAAAACATCATTGCTCCAAAGTTGAGTCAAATAACTTTGCGATACAGAATGTAAGACTTCCATTTCTATAACTTTTCCAATTTGTTTTCCACCTGCAAAAACTTTATCACCTGATATTTTTGTTATTGGAATCGCTTCACCAGTTACGAAACTATAGTCAATTTCGGCATTTTCAGAAATCAAAATACCATCTACAGGAATGAGTTCTTGATTTCTAATCAGTAATCTATCACCTTTTTCGACATCGTAAATTGGAACACTAACTTCAGAATTGTCTTTATTGATTCTTGTAATTGCAATTGGAAAATACGACTTGAAATCTCTTTCAAAACTAAGAAAACTATAAGTCTTGATTTGGAACATTTTTCCCAAAAGCATAAAGAAAATTAATCCTGTTAAGCTATCGAAAAAACCAGAACCATAATCTAAAGCAATGTCAAATGTACTTCTGACAAACATTACAATAATTCCTAAAGCTATAGGAATATCGATATTTAACATTCCAGATTTGATACTTTTATACGCCGAAACATAATAACCACTTGCAGAATAAAAGAAACTTGGCAGTGATAAAGCAAAAATTAATATTCTGAAAAAACCTCGGTATTGATCGAGCCAATATTCTTTTACTTCAAAATATTCAGGGAAAGAAAGCAACATTATATTACCAAAACAGAAAAAAGCAACCCCTAATTTATAGGTTAAACTTCGGTCAACATTGTTGTTTCCAGTTTCATAATTTTCTAAACTTATATAAGGTTCATAACCAATTGAGCTTAATAAATAAACAATGTTTTGAAGCGAGACAATTTCAGGATTGTAGGTGATTCTTACCTTTTTTTCAGGAAAATTAACTTGAGAAGTACTTATTCCCTTTTGAAGACGCTGTAAATTTTCCAAAATCCAAATACACGAACTACAATGAATATGAGGAATGTTGAGTGAAACAATAGCGGTTGTATCCTCTTGGAATTCCAATAATTTTGAAACAATACTTTCATTTTCTAAAAAATCATATTTACCTTTAATCTCCTGTGGGGTTGCTCCAGGGGCTTTTTCAAAATCGTAGTAACAAGTCAAGTTATTGAGGCTAAAAATTTCATAAACAGTCTTGCAACCATTACAGCAGAAATTTTTATCATCAAAAATAATCTCGTCTTGTTTTACAATATCTAAACCACAATGGAAACAGTTTTGTGTGTCCATAAACTTTGCTCATTTTACCTTTAACAAAGGTTACAAATTGTTTATAATAAATATATGATATTTGTCATAAAATTTATACGTTTGTAGTACAAAATAATACCTACCGTTATGAGTAAATGTGAACATTGCATTGTTAGAGAATTTAGCTCGTTAAAAGCCTTAAACAAAGAAGAACTTATAAAGATGGCCGAATGTAAAACTTCGGTTACAATAAAAAAAGGTGAATTAATTTTTGAAGAAGGTGAAAACGTAAATGGTATTTACTGCGTAAAAGATGGTATTTGCAAACTCACAAAACTAAGTCCGAACGGAAAAGACCACATTGTAAAATTGGTTAAGAAAGGTGAATTATTAGGTCAGCGCTCTTTAATAAGTGATGAACCTGTGAATTTAAGCGCTACCGCTCTTGAAGATATGGAAGTTTGCTTTATTCCAAAATCCGAAATTATGAGTTTCTTTGATTCCAACAATCAATTTTCGATGAATGTGATGAAAACCATTTGTGGCGATTTGAAAGAAGCCGATGATATTATGGTGAACCTTGCACAAAAAAGTGTAAAAGAACGCTTGGCAATTACCTTACTTTATCTTGAAGATACATTTGGAAAAAATGAAGATAATTCTTTGAAAATTCAACTTTCAAGAGATGAATTAGCTAGTTTGATTGGAACTGCCACCGAAAGCTGCATCCGATTATTATCTGATTTTAATAAATTAGATTTAATAGAATTAAATGGTAAGAAGATTATTTTGAAAAATGTTGGGAAATTGAAGAAAATGGGGGAACAAAATTAAGATTACAATTTTTTAGCTTCTTCCCAAAAAATTGAAATATTTGAAAATCATAGATTTTCAATTACAATTTTTTGGCTTCTTCCCAAAAAATTGAAATATTTGAAAATCATAGATTTTCAATTACAATTTTTTGGCTTCTTCCCAAAAAATATCCATTTCAGCAAGTGTCATATCCATTAGTGGTTTTCCTAATTCACCTGCTTTACTCTCCAAATATTGAAAGCGTTTGATGAATTTTTTATTAGTTCGTTCTAATGCATCTTCAGGATTTACATTCAAGAAACGGGCATAATTTATCATCGAAAATAAAACATCGCCAAATTCTGCTTCTATAGTATCCTGATTTCCAGCGGCAACTTCCACTTGCAATTCTTGTAATTCCTCTTGAACTTTGTCCCAAACTTGATGTGGTTCTTCCCAATCAAATCCAACTCCTTTCACTTTATCCTGAATTCTACTTGCTTTGACCAAAGCAGGTAAACTCTTCGGAACGCCTTCCAAAACTGACTTTTTGCCTTCTTTTAATTTGAGTTTTTCCCAGTTTTGTTTAACCTCTTCTTCATCTTTTACAACTACATTACTATAAATATGTGGATGGCGATGGATTAATTTATCGCAAATTTCATTACAAACATCAGCTATATCAAAATCTTTGGTCTCACTTCCTATTTTTGCGTAAAAAACAATATGCAAGAGTAAATCTCCTAATTCTTTTTTAACTTCATTCAAGTCATTATCCAAAATTGCATCGCCTAATTCGTAGGTTTCTTCAATGGTTAAATGGCGTAAAGTCTGTAATGTTTGCTTTTTATCCCAAGGACATTTTTCACGCAAATCATCCATAATAGTTAATAATCTGTCAAATGCATCGAGTTGGGTTTGTCTTGAATTCATTGCTGTTTTGTTTTTGTAAAATTAAAAAATCCTGTCAAGATAAAAGTACTCGACAGGATTAAATGTATGAATTATTACTATAATTTATTCTTTTTCTGCAACTACTTCAACTTCGGCAGGAACTTCTTTTGAAACCAAATCTTTTGCTTGCAACATATTGTACCAATTCACAATTTTCTTAATATCAGAAGGATACACACGATCTTGGTCATAATCTGGTAATATTTCAAGAAAATAAGCTACTAATTTTGCATTGTCTTCCTTGTGAGAAATCGCAGGTCCATTATCTTCTTTGGTAGCAATCGCTCTCATTATTTCTGTCAATGGTTTTTCTTCAGTATTGGTATAAACAGAAATTTCTGAAAGCAAACTTACATTACTTTTTAAACCAACAGTTACTTTTTTACCATCTAATAATGATTCTGCAACAAAACCTGTACGAGTTTGAACTTTTAAAGCAAATAAACCTGGTTTTCCTGCAATTGCTAATATTTTATCTAATGTCATTTTATATTAATTTGATTATTCTTTTATTTGATATGTATAAATTATTAATGTAATTATCTGCCTTTCTTATTGCAAAACTTCATTTTGTAGTCTGGACGAGCTTTTCCGTCCATTATATTTTGAAGTTTTTTCTTGATTAACTGTTTTTTCAAAGAGGAAATTAAATCTGTAAATAAAATTCCTTCAATATGATCGTATTCGTGTTGGATAACTCGTGCTATCAAGCCGTCAAAGACTTCTGTTTTTAATACAAAATCTTCATCGCAATATTCAATTGTGATTTTTTCATTTCTAAAAACATCTTCACGAACATCAGGAATACTAAGGCAACCTTCATTAAAACCCCAAATTTCACCTTCTTCTTTAATCATTTTTGCATTGATAAAAGTACGTTTGAAATTTTTCAAAAGAATTTGCTCTTCCGTTGCTAATTCGTCATCTTCGCCAAAAGCCGTTGTATCAATCACAAATAAACGAATGCTCATTCCAACCTGAGGCGCAGCAAGTCCAACGCCACAAGCATTGTACATTGTTTGGTACATATTGGCAACGGTTTCTCTCAAATCCGGAAATTCAGAAGTTAGCTCCTCACCCACTTTTCTCAGAACGGGATCGCCGTATCCTACAATTGGTAAAATCATTTTATTTGTTTTAATAGTATCAATCAAAAAAGATAGTACTGTCTAATTTTGATTGGCAAAAATAGTAAAAAAATAGGTATTGAATATTTGGAATCTAATAATTAGCAAATAATTATATTTTTACTAGATATAATAATGATATCCAAATGATTAAAAAGTAAAAAATAATGTTTTATTTCATTTATTCGTTTGTGAAATAGCAATCAAAGCACTAAATCATCTTTCTTGTTAAAAAATCCTGAAGCATTATTGTAGCCGAAATTTCGTCAAGTAAGTCTTTATTTTGTCGTTGTTTCTTATTCAATCCGCTATCAATCATTGTTTGGAATGCCATTTTTGATGTAAAACGCTCATCAACCCTAACAACTGGCATTTCGGGAAAAAAACTTTTGAATTTTCTTACAAAAGCTTCTATTATTTCGGTGCTTTGCGATGGCTCACCGTTCATTTGTTTGGGTTCGCCAATGAGCACTTTTGACACTTTTTCTTTGTCAAAATAATCTTTTAAGAAGTTTATTGTGGTTGCTGAAGGAATCGTCGTCAATCCAGACGCAATTATTTGCAATTCATCTGTAACAGCAATTCCAGTGCGTTTTTGTCCGTAATCGATAGCGAGAATTCTTGACATTTATAGAGAATCTTTATATTTGATAAATCCGAAGACAATAATCACATCTTGTATTATATCAATTTTATAAACTGAAGTATATCCTTTAAAAACATAATCTCTTATATTTTCGTCATCGTAATATCTTGATTTTTTAAAATGATAAGGACTTTTTAAATCTTTTTTAAGATTTTTTATCAACTCATTTTTAAATTTTCTTGAGGATATTGGCTTGTCTTTTGAGATATAACGAACTTGATCGTTTAAAACTATAATAAATTTTTCTTCAAAACTAACTTTCATATTCAGAAATAGTTTTTTCAAGAATTGCGTCTAATTCTTCAAAGGAATATAACTTGGCTGTTCCGTTTTTAATTTTTTCTAGTGAATCATCTAATTTTCTTTTATTCTTCAAAAATTCAGAATCTTCTTGAACAATTTTTAATTCATCTGGTGAAAATGTACTCAAAAATTCGAATATTTTTGCTTTAATTTCTGGTTGAAATTCTAATCTGATTGCTTCCATACTTAATAATTTACTTCACAAATATACAACATTTTTAAATTCAACTTTTATAAATTTATTCTAAAAAAATCGTCTTAAAATAGACTTTTTGCTTTTATTTAAATACATTATCTTTGCCCATAAATATATCAAAAATGAATGCTTTACAAACTATTATAGAACAAGCTTGGGAAAACCGTGCTTTGTTACAAGAAAAAACCACAACCGATGCAATTAGAGAAGTTGTCGATTTGCTCGATGCAGGCACTTTGCGTGTTGCTGAACCAAAAGGCGATACGTGGCAAGTAAACGAATGGATAAAAAAAGCCGTAGTTATGTACTTTCCAATCCAAAAAATGGAAACCCTTGAAGTAGGAATTTTTGAATATCACGACAAAATTCCATTGAAACGAGGCTATGCAGAAAAAGGAATTCGAGTGGTTCCAAATGCTGTTGCAAGACACGGTGCTTATATTTCTAAAGGTGTGATTTTGATGCCAAGCTACGTAAACATTGGCGCTTACGTTGACGAAGGAACTATGGTTGACACTTGGGCAACTGTTGGAAGTTGTGCGCAAATAGGCAAAAATGTACATTTAAGCGGTGGCGTTGGAATTGGTGGTGTTTTAGAACCTTTGCAAGCTGCCCCAGTTATTATTGAAGACGGCGCATTTATTGGTTCAAGATGTATCGTTGTAGAAGGCGTTCACGTGGGAAAAGAAGCTGTTTTGGGTGCCAATGTTTGCTTGACTGCTTCTACAAAAATTATTGATGTTACAGGCGAAAATCCTATTGAAATGAAAGGTTTTGTTCCACCACGTTCGGTAGTGATTCCTGGAAGTTATACCAAGAAATTTGCTGCCGGTGATTTTCAAGTTCCTTGTGCATTGATTATCGGAACTCGCAAACCATCAACCGATTTAAAAACGAGTTTGAATGATGCTTTGAGAGAATATGATGTTGCGGTTTAATTGAAATAAGTCTAAAAAACATAAATGATAAATGATAAATTATAAAAAAAGCAACTTTTTACTACTGAAAAGATTTTTATTAGTGGTACTAATCTACCAACTTTGTAGAGTGCTTTTCTTTTTTATGAATTTAAATTCGTTTGGGTCATTTTCGTTTGAAACATTCATTGGAGGATTACTATTTGATTTTTCAGCAGTTGCTTATTTAAATATAATTTTCATAATTGCACACCTAATTCCAGGTAATTTCAAATATAAAAATACGTATCAAAACAGATTGAAAATTGCTTTTTTCTCTGTCAATTTATTATTTATTGCCACTAATTTTATTGATATTATCTATTACAGATTCACTGGAAGACGCAGTACTTTCAGTATGATTACCGCTAAAGGAATGGAGCACGAAGCGATGGGTTTAATCCCTTCCTTTTTAAAAGAATTTTGGTATATCGGAGTATTATTTTTGATTTTTAGTGTTTTATTTTGGATGTTTATTCCGACTTTTAATTCAAGTATTGAAACTAAAAAAATTACCCGAAATCAATATATTAAGAAATATTCGTTATTTATAATTGCATTGGGAATTGTACTTGTTCTAGGTCGTGGAGGCTTTCAAACTAAGCCAATAAAAATCGTTGACGCTATTAAATACGGTGAACTTGGAAATTCAGCATTGGTTTTGAATACGCCCTTTTGCATTTTAAAAACCATATCTAAAAAGGAAGATGTTGAAAAAGTTCACTATTTTGATGAATCTAAATTAGCTGCAATCTATAATCCTATTGTTACTTTAAAATCTGACATTCCAGCGAATAAAAAAAATGTGGTAATTCTAATTTTAGAAAGTTTTGGAGATGAAAATGTAGGTCGCGGTTGCTCGCCATTTTTAGATTCATTAATTACAAAATCATACTATTTTAAAAATGGTTTTGCCAATGGAAAAGTCTCAATTGATGCGGTTCCTTCTATCCTTTCAAGCATTCCAAGTTTGATGAATAACTCTTTTATATCATCCAGTTATTCATTAGATAAAGTGAATGGTTTGCCAAAAATATTAAAAAAAGAAGGCTATACAACTTCCTTTTTTCACGGTGCTTTCAACGGAAGTCAGAATTTTGATCAATATGCAAAAGTTGCGGGTTTTGAATCTTATTATGGCAAAGACGAATACCGAGGTCCTGAAGCATTTGATGGTAAATGGGGAATTTTTGACGAAGAATTTTTACAGTTTTTTTGCAAGAAAATAACCACTTTCAAACAACCTTTTTTCACTTCATTATTTACTATTTCATCTCATAATCCGTATATTATTCCTGAAAAATACAAAGGAAAATTTCCAAAAGGAAAAACTACTATTCAAGAAAGTATTGGTTATACAGATTATGCTTTGCGCCAATTTTTTAAAGCCGCAAAAAAACAAGGTTGGTATAAAAATACTCTTTTTGTGATTTCATCAGATCATACTTCTGCCGAAGGAGATCAAGCTTTTGATAAAACAAACATCGGTAAATTCAGTATTCCAATTTTATTTTTAGATCCTTCAAATCCAGAATTAGTTGGAACAAATGAAAAGAATTTTCAGCAAATAGATATTATGCCGAGCATTTTGGATTATTTGAATGTTAAAACAGAAATGGTAAGTTTTGGAAAAAGCTTTAAATCTAAAGATAATTTTGTGGTCTATTATCTTCAAGGAACGTACCATTATATTCAAGACGACTACTATTTAGCATTTGCAAATAATCAATGTATTGGCTTATATAATTGGAAAAAAGACGTATTATTGAAAGCTAATTTGATTTCAAAAGACAAAATAAGGGTTGCGAAAATGGAGCAATTTCTAAAAGCCTATATTCAAAGTTTTAATGATCGAGTGATGAATGATCAGTTGACTATAAAACCAATATAACCTGTTTTATGAAAATTCTTGTAATTCAACAAAAAATGATTGGCGATGTACTTATAAGTAGTGTCATTTGCAACAACTTACGAAAAGCCTACCCCAAAGCCTCAATAGACTATTTAGTTTATGAATCCACGATTCCAGTTTTATTAGGAAATCCTTCAATTGATAATATTATTCTATTTAAAGAAGAACATAAAAAGAGTAAAATAGCATTTTTTAAATTAGCATTAGAACTTAGAAAAGAAAAATATGACTTACTAATTGATGCCTATTCAAAAATGGAAAGTTGGCTTTTGATTCCAATTGTAAAGGCTAAAACGAGTATTTCATATAAAAAACCAGGTCGAAATTTTTTATACACATACAATGTGCCATTTGCAGAATTTCCAAAAACGAATTTAGGATTAGCAATCGAAAGACGCCTTTCACTATTAGAACCATTATCGTTGTCTATTGAAATTGATCCTTCGCCAAAACTGTATCTATCAAATGATGAAATTCAGAATGCAACGATTTTATTTGAAAAATATGCTGTTAAAAAAGATAGAAAAACGGTTATGATTAGTTTAATAGGTAGTGAAAAATTAAAAACATATCCGTTAAATTATATGTCAAAAATAATTGATCAAATTGCAGACAATTACGATGTTAACCTTCTTTTTAATTATTTTCCAAAACAAGTTGAAGATGCAAGGCAAATTTATAACAATTGCAAAACTTCAACTCAAGAAAAAATTTATTTTGATTTATTAGGTTATGATTTAAGGAGTTTCATTGGAATAATGAATAATTGCGATTTGATTATTGGAAATGATGGCGGTGCAATTAATATTGCAAAAGCTTTAGGAAAACCTTCATTTATTATTTTTTCGCCTTGGATAGAAAAGAAAATTTGGGCTACTTTTGAAGATGGTGTAAATCATATTTCGGTGCATTTAAACGATTTTAAACCTGAATTAATTGAAAACAAAAGCTACAAAAATTTAAAGAAAAACGCATTGGAATTATACGAAAAACTTACGCCAGAAATCATTGCGCCAAAACTGTCCCAATTTTTAATTCAGCATTTAGGTTAATTCTATTTTAATTTTATCTGTATTTCCCTTTGTTTATAAAGTGTAAAAATAGACTAATTAACTTTATTCAAACGGATGATGTGTTAAAATCATCTTAGGATTGAAAACTATATTTATTAAATGAATATTAACCGAAAAACGGTTTTATATTTGTAATCTAATTAAAAATTAAAAAAATAAAACCTGCCTTAATTACCACCTACTAAATTTTACCCCAAATGAACAAATTACTACTACTTGCAATCACCCTTTTAGGGTGTTTCAACTGTTTTTCTCAAGAATCTAAACCAATATCAGAAAAATATACTGAACATAACAAGGGTAAAATCTATATATTTTGGGGTGGCAATCGAGATAGTTACACCAAATCTGACATTCATTTTAAAGGAGCTACTTACGATTTTACATTATATGATGTTGAAGCCGTGGACAAACCAAAAGGCTGGCATATTGATTATTTAAACCCATCAAGAATGACTATTCCGCAAACTAATTTTAGAATTGGTTATTTCATCAATGATCATTATAATATTTCTATTGGGGTGGATCACATGAAATATGTGATGGTTCAAAATCAATCGGCACGGATTACTGGAAATTACGATCCTTCTTATGATTTAACTGTAATAACTAATGGAAATGTAGATTTGTCTGACACCAGTTTTTTAACTTTTGAACATACTGACGGGTTAAATTACATCAATTCGGAAATTTCAAGGGTTGATGATATTTCTAAAATTTTTAAAATAAAAGATACCGATAAATTTCAAATCAGTTTAACAGAAGGCGTTGGAGGTGGAATTTTATATCCAAAAACAAATGTAATGTTAATGGGACAGCCACGCCATGACGATTTTAATGTTGCTGGATATGGCATTTCTGCAAAAGCGGGGCTTAATTTAACTTTCTTCAAATACTTTTTCATTCAAGCCGAATTAAAAGGAGGTTATATTAATATGCCAAATATCAAAACAACATTTGATAATGCGGATAGTGCTTCACAACATTTTATGTTTTTTCAACGTATAATTGCTTTTGGGGGAATTTTTAAAATCTAAAATATTCGTAAAATAGTAAATTCTAAAGTGCAGTATTTTAAATAGATTTTTTCTATTTCGAAACTTTTGACTTTACGACATTAAAACTTTCGACTAACTTATTTATTCCATTTTCAATTTTAGTGACCTTATTTTTTCTGTTATATTCTCGTATTCCTCTATTTTTTTTCCAAATTTCAGGTGTAGAATAGCCTCTTGCGTGGTCTAAATGAACACAAATTGCGCTATATCTTATTTGTTTAGAAAGCAAGCCGTTATTGAACATTCTTTCGCCTAATTCCCTGTCTAAGCCTCCATATTGCATTTCGTGGTTGAAGCCATTTACTGCAATGATATCGCTTTTCCAACCCGATGAATTATGACCGTTCCAAGATCTTTTTGTAGGGGTAATCCAATTCATAAACTGAGATAACAAGACACTTTGAGTTAATTTACTACTTTTGAAATTGGCTTTAAAACCATTTTTTTTAAGCCATGACAATCGAAAACAGTTTGAATTAATTATATCAATTTCAGAAATTAATTTTGAAATAGAAAGTGGTAATTTGAAATATCCACCAGATAGAAAAAAACCTTTTTCTTGGTGTTTTAAATGCATTTCAACAAAATCATTTCTGGGAATACAATCACCATCTGTGAAAAGTAAGTACTCTGAATTCGATTTTAGAATGGCTTTATTAAGGATTTTCGACTTTTGAAAACCATTGTCTTCTTGCCAAACGTGAACAATTGGATATTTAAATTTAGATGAAAATAAGGCAAGTAATTCTTGAGTTTCTGAAGTTGAACCATCATCGGCAATAACAATTTCAAAATCATTCTCGGTTTGGACACTATAGCCAATGAGAACTTTTCTCAACCATTCGGCTGCATTGTATGTCGTTATGATTACCGAAACTTTCATTTGTACTTTTGAAAAGTGAAAATACTATTTTTTCACAACTATTTCTTCCAAAATTTCAATTTCTTTTTTAATCTTTTTTTTCTAAAAAATTTAAATTGAAAATCAGCGGTCATTTTCCATAGCGTTTCAAAGACAAGTTGTTCCGATTCACCTGAAATTTTAGCATATTCATTACTCATTATTGCTACCATTTCTTTTTTGGGAGTTAATCGGCAAAGGTTTTTCATTCGGACTTCAAAAGACATTGATGTGTGAAATAACATCCGATTTAAATCAACCAAAAAGAAATCATACTTTCCGTCAATTCCCTTTTTTATTAAGGTATTCCCTGGTGAATGGTCTAAAAACTCAATTCCTTTTTGATGTAAATCATAAGAAAAACGAGTAAATTGTCTTAAAATTATTTCGTTTTCAGGAAAATCAGGAATTTCTACTAATTCTCTAAAAGTCAAATCACATTCAAGGTGTTCACTAATATAATAGCTATCTTTTAATCCTAAAAAAGTAGTGTTTTCAAAAAAAGCGATGGGTTGTGGTGTTCCAATTTTATTTTCTAACAAAATATTCGCAAATTCAAACGAACGTCTGGCTTTTGATTTTCTAAAATATTTATAGACTATTTTATTAATCAAATTAGGAACTTTGAATGATTTGATGTTGATTTTTTGCGCATCTAAATTGAAAAGTTTTATGACATTTCTTTTGCCATCGCCAAATAACAAACCATTTGAAGCAAAGTCAGAAACAAAAGCAGCAATTTCAATATTAAATTTTGAATAATTAGTAGCGAAAGTTTTATTTAAAAACATTTATTTAAATTTAATCTTTTCTGGTAACAACAGTTGCAAATTGAGGATAACGAATATCTAATTGCGTAAATAAAACGGGAATATTATATAAATATGGTTTTAAGGAACGGCTTTTATTAATCCCTTCACTTAATTTTATTTCATAACCAGCCTCTTTGTACATTCTATTGATACTTTTTTCGGTAAAAAAACGTAAATGCGTAAAGTCCATTACCCCAAAACTTTCATATTTCCAATCTTTTTTGAGTAAAACTTTCATAAAAGTATTATGATATCTAACATTTGGAATTGAACTAATCAATACACCATTTGGAGATAATTTACTTCTGATTTTTTTTAAAACGCTGTATGGATCAACTAAATGTTCCAAAACATCATTGAAATAAATTGCGTCAAAATAATTATCTGGAAGAGCATCCAAGTGTTTTTCACACTCACCAGCAAAAACCTTGTCCAATATTTTTGAAGCAATCTCGGCTTCAGATTCCATTAATTCAATTCCCCAAACTTCAGCCTCGTTTTGTTTTTTTATTACTTCAGCGAAACAACCATTTCCACAGCCAATTTCAATTACTTTTTTTGCGTCTTTAGGCAAATATTTAAGCATTTCGTATCGAATATTATCGTAGTAACCTTGAGGTTTGTTTGTATAATCCATAAGAGAGTTTTTTTTTCAAAGATATATAAAAATTTCTAATGCCAAATTAACTATATTTGTTAATTGGTATTTAAAACCAAAATATTCCTTTAAAAATAACTAGTAAATGATTCAAGGTTCTGTTATAATTCTTAATTACAATACTTCAAAACTTACATTAAATGCTTTACAATCAATACAAAAAAAAGTAATTGACTTCGATAAATATGAAATTATTATCGTGGACAATGCAAGTGAAAAAGAAGATTTTGAGGCATTAAAAAACGGTTTAAACAGCTTTGGAATTGAGTTTGTAAAATTAATAAGAAGTAAAATAAATGTAGGTTTTGGAGCCGGTAATATGATTGGCGTTCAAAATGCAATTGGGAATTTCTATATTTTTATGAATAGTGACGTTCTTCTTCTTGAAGATTCATTTTCTGAAATGATTTCATTTTTAAATAAAAATCCAAACGTTTCAATGGTTGGCTGTCAAGCCGTTAATGAAAACGGTGAGCCTTTCAAAGCATTTGACTACAATTTAAGTTTGAAAAGTGAATTATTTAGTGATTCATTATTGCAAATTATAAATCCAAAAAAATATTTCCCTCGAATGCTAAAAACTAAGAATCCAATAAAAGTTGGTGCGGTTCCGGGGTCCTTATTCACTTGTGTTGCAAAGGATTTTGATGAAATTGGTGGATTCGATACTTCAATATTCCTATATTATGAAGAAAAAGATTTAGCTTTTAGAATACAGAAAAAACTTAACAAAGATATTTATTCCTTACCTTTTTTAACCTATGTTCACCTAAAAGGGAAAAGTACAAAACCTTCACAAATTATTAGAAACGAAATGAAAATTTCTCAATTTTATGTGATTCAAAAGAACTTAGGTTCAATAAAATATAAGCTGTTTTATTCTTCTCAATTTAGTATTTTCGTTTTAAAGTCATTATTTAGTAAAAAAAATAGATCTTATTTAATTCTATTATTAAATGGGATTTCGATTGCTAAATCAATTAAACATTCTCAAAAAATAATCAAATAATTATGACAATTCTTCATATTTCTGCAGTAAAAAATTGGGGTGGCGGTGAAAATCACATTGAAAATTTATGTTTTGAGTTACAAAAATCAAATCCGGAAATTAATAATATTATACTTTGTGTTGAAAATGGGCTTTTCCATAACAGATTACAATCAACCAATCTAAATTATGAAACATCACCATTATCGTTTAATCTCGATATTCGATTTTCATTTAAAATAATTTCATTGTGCAAAAAATATAATGTTGACATTATACATATTCACGACCCATCAGCAATAGCATTAACAATTATAGCAGATAAATTCAGGGAATTACCCCCTTTTATTTTTAGCAAAAAAACATCTTTTCCAATAAAAAAGAAAAAACTCACGCTTTATAAATACAATTATTCAAAAATTAAAAGATATTTATGTGTTTCCGATGAGACAAAAAGAATTACACAAGAAGCTATAATTGACAAAAATAAATTGATAACTATTTATCACGGAACCAATATATCTAATAAAAAAACAGATACCCCATTTCTTTTAAGAGAAAAATTTGAAATTGATAAATCAAAGAAAATAATTGGAATAATTGGAAACCATATTAGAGCTAAAAACTTTGAAACTTTAGTTGAAATGGTTGATATTATTGTAAATAAAGAAAAAATACAAGATTTTATTTTTATTCAAATAGGGAATTTTACGGACAGGACACCTGCGTTAATTCAATCTGTAAAAGATTTGAAACTTGAATCTGATTTGCACTTTTTAGGTTATATGGCTAATGCTTCTAATTTCATACCTCAATTTGATGCGCTATTAATAACTTCTCAAAGTGAAGGAATTCCTCAAGTTATTTTCGAAAGTTTTTATCATAAAAAGCCAGTTGTAAGTACAAATGTTGGTGGAATTCCAGAAATCATTGAAGATGGTGTTAATGGACTTTTAGCTTCTAAGCATAATCCTGAGGAATTGGCAAAAAAATTAATTTATTTATTTGAAAATGAAAATATTATTCCTGATTTTGTAACACTTTCAATTAAATTACAATTAGAAAATTATACAACCTCTAAAATGGCACAAAAAACATTAATTGAATATCAAAATGTATTAAATGGAAATTAACCAAGAAATTCACAACGCATACGAAATCATAAAAGAAGGCGGAATTATCCTTTATCCAACAGATACAGTTTGGGGAATTGGTTGCGATGCGACAAATCCTGAAGCTGTTGCCAAAATCTATAAACTCAAATAAAAAAAGCGTAACAGAATTTATATTTTTGATTTTGATAATTATTTTTTGATTTTAATAATTTTTATTACATTTGTAATATGGTTGTGATTACAAAAACAAAATTGATTCTTTTTTACGAAACAAAACTAACGGCAAAAGAGCCTTTATTAAAATGGTACAATACTGCTTTAATGAGCGATTGGTCTGATTTTAATAGCATAAAACAAACCTATAATAGTGTGGACTATATCGGAAATGATCGATATGTATTTAATGTTGCTGGTAATAAATATAGGATTGTTGCTATGATACATTTTAGTAAAAGAACGCTTTATTTAAGATTTGTAGGTACTCATAAACAATATGACAAAATAGATTGTAAAACGATATAAGATGAAAAAAATAATTTCAAAAAATGATTTTCTTGTAGCTGAAACAAAAATGAACTCTTTATTAAATACTGCTACAAATAAAGGTGGTTTTGAGTTTTTGACAACGGCTGAAACAACAGAACTTGAAGAATATACAAAAATTGTAAAAGAGTATGAAAATGCTAATTTCATAATAGAAACACCACAAACAGTACAAGAGTTAATCGCTTTTAAAATGTTTGAAAAGAATTTAAAACAAAAAGAAATTGCAAAATTGTTGCATACAACAGACACCAAACTCTCTGAAATAATGCACCATAAAAGAAAACCGAATATTGCTTTTTTAAAATCACTACACCAAATATTAGGTATAGACGGAAATTTATTATTGGACATGGTTTAAATCTTATTTAAACAAATTTTTATCTTAAAAAATCTTGCAATACAGTCTTATGGACATCAATCAAGAAATTCACAACGCATACGAAATCATAAAAGAAGGCGGAATTATCCTT
>JBILPJ010000148.1:0-5856 GCA_044373975.1 Flavobacterium sp.
TATTTTCTCCAGCACTTTCAAAAATTGAATTGTAGTTTGAAACTAATGAATACGAATTAGAAGCAATTAAAGTTTCTAATACCGCAGCACTTTCTGCGAATTTATCTTGGTATAAAAATACCTTTCCTAGAAGTGCTTGAGCAGCCCCTTTTGTAGCTCTACCTTTTTGAGCGGCAACTGGATTCAAATTATCAATCGCATATTGCAAATCCGATTCAATTGAAGCATAAACAGCAGTTACCGAAGATCTTGGAATTGTTTTTTCATCGTTCAATTTGAAACGGGCATCACCTTTCATCGGAATACCTCCAAACCATTTCACTAATTCAAATTGATAATATGCTCTTAAGAATCTTGCTTCAGCTATCACTTGATTTTTACCAGAAAAGTCTGTTTTATCTTTAAATTCTAAGATGTAATTTGCTCTATTTACACCAGCAAACATCCAGTTCCAAAGATCTTTCAAATTGCTATTTTGTTGCGTGTGCGTCATTTCATCTACTTGTTGAATTCCGATTACATCGGTTGCACTTTCACCGCCAGACAACGTATTGTCGGATGCAATTTCGCCCATCAAAACATTGATATAGGAAGATTGCAACATATCATAGGCTGCAATTAAGGCGTTATCATAATCTGCTTTTGAATTAAAATAATTCTCAGAATCGATAGAATATACTGGATCTCTATCTACAAAATTGTCGGAACAAGAAATGCTGATTGTTGCAAAAAGCGCAATGGCAATACTTGATTTTATAATATATTTTTTCATCTTTCTAGTATTAAAAATTAACATTTATACCCATCATATAGGTTTTTGGTGTTGGATAAAATCCGTAATCAATTCCACCACCAATTGGAGAACCATCTGTTGCAGCTGGATCAAAACCTCTGTATTTAGTGAAAGTATATAAATTATTCACACCCGCATACAATCTCAATTTGCTGATTTTGAATTTTTCAGATAACGTTTTATTCAAAGTATAACCCAATTGAATATTTTGGATTCTTAGGAACGATGCGTCTTCAACAAAATAGTCTGAAAGTACATTATTATTTGTAGCACCCGTTGTAACTCTTGGAACGGTATTACTTGTTCCTTCGCCTGTCCATCTTCCTAAAACATAGTTAGAACGGTTTACATTTGCCAAAGTTCTTTCGTAATTACGAACCATTTCGTTTCCAATTGAAGCATAAGAATAGGCTACAAAATCGAAATTTTTATAATTGAAATTCAAATTCAATCCCATTGTGAAATCGGCAATTGGATTTCCTAAATCAGTTCTATCTTTTAAATCGATAACACCATCGCTGTTCAAATCTTTATAGCGAATATCCCCAGGAGAAGTTGCTGCACCTAAAGCCGCTTGAGATGGATGTGCATCGATTTCTGCTTGATTTTGAAAAATTCCGTCTGTTCGGTATCCAAAGAAATAACCTATTGCGTGACCAACTTCCATTCTTGATGGTGCAGGTTGGCTAACTCCAAATGAACCATTTTCAATAAAACCAGTACTGTTATCAACTTTTGTAACTTTATTTTTAAGTGTCGTTACATTATATGAAATACCAAATTTAAAATCTTCTGATAATTTATCTTTATAATTAATTGCAAATTCAAATCCTTCATTTACAACCGAACCAGCATTAATTGTTGGAGCTCCTGAACCTGGCGCATAAATTCCTGTAATACCAGAAACTGGGATATTTCCAATTAATAAATCGTTACGAGTGTCTTTGAAATAATCGAAAGTCACATCAATTTTGTTGTTTAATAATTTTGCATCAAAACCAATATCTAACTTTTCATCAGCTTCCCACTTAATTTTTGGATTTGGAACTACACCAACTGCAACACCATTTAATAAAGTATTATCAAAAACATACGTTCCTTCACCACCTAAATTACCAACGTAAGCATTATTTCCAATTTTATCATTTCCTAATAATCCCCAACTGGCTCTTATTTTTAAGAAATTAAAAAAACCATCTTTTTTAAAGAAATTTTCGTCAGAAACAATCCAACCACCAGTAAAAGAAGGGAAAACTGCAACCCTATTATCTGGTCCAAATTTTGTAGAAACATTTCTTGCAACCATAGCAGAAAACAAATATTTTCCTTTAAAATCATATTCAAATCTTCCAAAATGTGTCAATCTTCTTTCGTCATAACCATAAGAACCAACATCACGAGCACCGGCAAGACTTGTTCCAGTAGCTAAACTTATGTCGGCGTTATCCCAAGAATTGTTTGGCACATCATAACCCGTTGCAAAAAGTCCCGAACCAAATTCTTTGTAAAGAGTTTGACCAACAGTCAATTTAAATTTATGATTTTCTTTAAATGTATTTTCATAAACTCCAAAAGCATCAAATGTGTAATCGTTGTCATTAATAGTATTTTGATTTACGCTACTTCTCGTAACATCGAAAACCTTTCCACCGTAATTTACTTGCTTGTTGAAATTTTTGCTTATACTATTTCCAGTATTAAAACCAACTCTAGTTGTAACTTTAAAATGCTTTACAACATCGTAATCTAAAGTAACTCCACCGTTTAATTTCTTAAGTTTATAATCGTTGTAAGTGTTTTCGATTTGAGCCAAAGGATTGATGATTTCAATACCAAAACCTGTTGTACTTGGCACTAATGTATAATCTCCGTTGGCGTCACGAGGCGTTAAAGTTGAAGGTGTATTTATAGCATTGAATAATACAGAACCCAAACCTCTTTCATTTAGGGCATCTCTATCAATATAGGTATAGACAACATTCGCAGATAATTTGAATTTTTCGGATAAATCAGCACCTAAAGACAAACGGGCAGTATTTCTTTTGTAATCCGATTTACCAGCGCCAATAATTCCTTGTTGGTACAAATCAGAACCACTAAAAGAGTACGTAATTTTATCAGAACCACCAGAAATAGAGAAGTCATTACTAACAATTGGAGCTTTATTGAACACTTCATTTTGCCAATCCGTTCCTCTTCCTAAACCATTTACAATTGGGTAAGGCAACGCTTGTCCGCCATTACCGTAACTTTCATTAAGTAAAAGTGCGTAATCAGTAGCATTAAGCAAATTGATTTTTTTGGTTGTTTCTTGTGAACCGATATAGGAATTGAAAGTCACCTTAGTTTTTGCATTTTTCTTACCTGATTTTGTGGTAATTAAAATAACTCCGTTTGCACCAATAGTTCCATAAATTGCAGCTTGAGCATCTTTTAAAACGGTAATACTTTCAACATCGTTTGGATTAATAATTCCTAAATCACCTTGATAACCGTCAACAATAACTAAAGGAGCATTATTTAAATTGGTAGAAATTCCACGAATTCTAATATCTAAACCAGCACCCGGCGAACCAGATTGAGCCGAAACAGCAACACCAGCAACAGTTCCTTGTAATGCTTGTTCGATTTTAATAGGTTTTAACTCATCTATAGTTTTACTTGAAACTACTGTTACAGATCCTGTAACATCACGTTTCTTTTTGGAACCGTAACCAATAACTACAATCTCATCTAAAGATTCAGAAACGGCTTGCATTTCTATCGTAACTTTTTGAGATTTCGTTACTTTAAGCTCATACTTTTTATAGCCAATAAAGCTAAAAATAAGTTTTGAACCCGAAGGAACTTTTGAAAATTTGAAACTTCCATCAACATCAGTAGTAAAAAATTGTGATGTATTTTGGATTTCTACATTTACACCTATTAAAGGAGTATTTGATTTTGAATCGATTACTTTTCCACTAATTTCTAACATTTGAGAATATCCCAAAGTAGAAATTAAAATAAAAGTGATTAGTAATAATTTTGATTTCATAATGATAATTTGGTTTGTTTAAGAAATATAAAAATATTGTTAACGAAGGAGAAAAAATTAAAAAGAACCACAACAAAAAACATACAATTGAAAAAAAACTAAAGATTAATCTGAATACTGTAAATTAATCAATGATAATTAGTGTTTACAACAACTATTAATGAATTAAAAAAAGTCATTTGAACTTTCGTTGCAATGTCATTTAATAATAATGTTGTGGTGTTGTATAGTTAAAGTGCATTTCTAACGACTTAACTATATTGACAAAATGTACTCTACAAGCCCCTGTTCGTGTGATAATTCCATTTTTTTACGCAATCGATAGCGTTTTATCTCAACACTACGAACAGAAATACTAATTAATGGAGCCACTTCCTTTGAGGAAAGATTCAATCGGAGGTAAGCACAAAGTCTTAAATCGTTTGGTGTTAGTGATGGATGCGCTACTTTCACTTTCTTCAAAAAATCTTTGTCTGCATTGTCAAAAGCTTCTTTGAAAACATTCCACGAATCTTCTTGAGAGATGTTTTTCGTGATATTTGTAATTACTGATTTGATACTTTTAGAACCTTCATCGGAAGTATTTTTTAAATCCTCTTTAATCAAAGTCAATAATTCATCTTTCTTGATTAAGCTCATTGTTGATACTGCCAATTCTTTATTTTTTGTGTCCACATCTTGCGAAAGTTGCTCGTTTCTAAGTTTCATAAGTTCCTGAGAATTTTCCAATTCTTTAATTTCAAGCAATAAATTATTTTCCTCAATTAGCTTTTCTCGTTGTTTATTGTAATGTTTTTTATAGGCTTTATTGATAAAATGTGCCATAATCATAATTACGATTAT
Organism: Flavobacterium sp.; assembly: GCA_044373975.1. GTDB lineage: Bacteria > Bacteroidota > Bacteroidia > Flavobacteriales > Flavobacteriaceae > Flavobacterium. The sequence continues at coordinate 4,674 of JBILPJ010000148.1, forward strand.
ATAAAAAATAATAACAACATTTGTGGCATACCAAGGCTTTAGAATTACAAAAGTATAAGTAGCCATATTTTCAGGTGATGAATTAGCAATTTTTGCTCTTACTTTAAAAGTATATTCACCTGGAGATAAATTCTTGAAACTGATAGTAGATTTTGCATTCCATTCACTCCATTCATCCTGAACTCCTTCTAATAAATATTGATATTCGGCATTTATATATTTATTATATTCAGGCACAGTATAATTGAATGTTATATTGTTTTCAGCATATTTAAACTCCCCAAGTTCAGAAATTGAAGCGTTAAAAGACTCTTCATTTAATTTATTAATGCTAATATTTGAAATGGAAACGGTATAGTTTTTAAAACTCAAATCATTGATATTCATGGTGTAATATCCATCTGTAGTTCCAATTAGATAGCCGTAATTAGAAAGTTGGGCAATGTTTTCAAAACCAGACATTGAATTTGTCAATGCGGAAGGAATTGGAATAGTATTTTGCTTTAAATCAGAACTCAATTTACTTAAAGTAAAATAGTGAATATAATTTTTTGAAAACAACCAGATTTTATTGGAATTATCAACAATCATTTTCCCTGAAGTATATTCGTCTTTTTCAAAAACAGAACTCAATAATTTATCTTTTTCAAATTCTTTTGAAGTCGTATTTAATTTGAAAATACCTTCTTTATAAGCATAATAAATCACATTGTTAAATTTTACCAAACTTGCATTTTTCCCTTTTGTAGGAGATTGATAGGTTGCAAACTTATTTGTTTTTAAAAGCTTATTATCTAATTTCAATCGGAAAACTCCTTTGTATTCGTGGCTTACATAAACATCTAAAGAATTAGTAACTTCAAAATAACGAGAAGAATAGCCAAATCCAGCAATTTTATTTCTGAAAACCCATTGGTTATTTACCTTTTCTAATACAGATATACCATAATAATTACCTTGTAAAAGCAAATTACTATGATTTGGAACAGCCGAGAATTTCCAAGTTCCTGATTGAGAAAATATAGGCGTAGCATTTCCATTTCCAACTATAAAAGTACCCGAATCGTGACCGCAAAAAAGTGTGCCTGCATTTTCATATAAAGACCAAACTTGCCCTTTTGTTCCGCTTACAAATTGAAATTCGTCATTTGTACCAAAATTTTTAAAGAACAAACCTTGATTA
>JBILPJ010000003.1:0-43197 GCA_044373975.1 Flavobacterium sp.
TTTTTACAATGGAACGCAGAAGATCCAGTTTCTCAATATGAAGACAATAGAAACACCTATTTAGGAAATAGTTCAAATACTAATGGTCAAGGAAACAGAAATCCATTTATTGACAATCCATATTTAGCAACCCGAATTTGGGGTGGACAAGTCGCACAAAATAGATGGCCAACTATCTATTTAGGAACAGACACTTTTGACTATGAAAATTCAGTTTCAATATATCCAAATCCAACATCCAATGAAAATGCAACTATTTCTTCAACTGTTGAATGGAACGAAATAAAAATATATACCATAAATGGACAATTAACGCAAAGCTTGAAAAATCCAAATTTCATAAATAGGGAACTTCAAATAAATAATTTAAGTAAAGGTTTTTATTTTGTGAATTTTGTAAATGAAAATAAAAGTATAACGAAAAAACTAATTATCAACTAAACCTAAAAAAACAACCATCTGCCAACAGCGGTAAAAATAATTTGGGGTTTTCGGGCTTAATATAAAGTTAGTTTTGTACTTGTATAATCGGCAAAACCGTAAGTTTCGACTTTCTTAATCCGTTACTTCCGAAAGCGTCAAAACTATATTAGCAACCCTCCCAAAAAATATTATCCGTTATTTCATTCCCGTTCCGTCACCCTTTCTTTAGGAAAGGGCTGGGGATAGGAACCTTTTATTTTCTCTATTTCAACAATCTATCCAACTCCTCTTGAAGTTTTGGCGATGAAGGTCTTGCCGCATCAGCACTAACCACTTTTCCAGTTGGGTCAATCAATAAGAATCTAGGAATACTATTGATGCTGAAACTTTTTATAAAATCGGAGTTCCAGTTTTTGTCAGCAAATAATTGAATTCCGCCCAATTGTTTTTCTTCAACAAATTTTTTCCATTTCTCAAAATCCTTGTCCACATCTACAGAAATACTCACAAAAGCAATGTTTTTACCTTCATATTTTTCTTCTGCTTTCTTCAAAAAAGGTATTTCGGCGCGACAAGGACCGCACCAAGTTGCCCAAACATCGATATAAACATATTTCCCTTTGAAATCTGAAAGTTTCGTGTTTCCGCCTTTAAAATTTAAATAATCAAACGGCGAAGCCATAGAGTTATTGAGTTGTAGCTTCTTTTGAGCTTCCGCATAATACGCTTTCATTCCAACTTTAGTATCTTCAATTTTCTTTTTTTGCAACGCTACAAATGCAGCATCTAAATTACCGCTTTCTAATTTCGACAAATCAGCTTTGCATTTTTCATCCACCTGAGTATTAAAATCAGCTTCTTTTAAACCAAAAAAAGTATCGAAATCCATTTTGCTTTCTGAAATTGTAGCTTGTGCCAAATAATTATTTTCATTGGCACCAACACCTGAATACACAATAGATTCATCAAATACTTTCGCATCCATTTTCAAAGTCAAATCATATCCGCTTTTCAAATATAATTCGGTAAATTCAACACCGTCAAACATCTGATACAAACCTTCTTTTATATGTAAAGTATCTTTAAAAACCCCGTCTTTATTGACTTGGATTTTTTTATACACTTTCCTGTCGTCTTGAATAGAAATAAAATCACCATTTTTATTGGCAATTTCAGCTTGAAAGCTAACGTAGTTTTTTGTTTGGGCTTTAGACGCAAAAGAAGCTGCCAAAACCATTCCGATAATAAAGACTCTTTTCATAATTATGTGGATTTTGATTAAGTACCAAATATAGGTTTTATTTGAATGAAATTGAGATTAATTCAAATCATAATTAGAAATAAAAAAAACCGCCAAATTAGATTCGGCGGTTTGCAATTTTGCAGTAATTTATTTAGCTTTTAATATTTTGCTAAAGCATCTTTTTTCCAATTTTGGATAGATTCAATTTTGCTTTTAGAAAATTCAACTTCAGTTAATGTGGCGTCATTCCAAAAAAGCCATTTGCCACATTTCACTCCTTTATTATATTCTCCAATAGATTTTTTATTTCCATTGCTATCAAAAGAGACCCATTGCCCATCCAATTTTCCGTTTTCAAAAAAACCTTCTTGTTGAACTGTTCCGTCTTCAAAATAATAAGTTACTTTTACTTTTTGATTCATAGCCTCTAATTTAGGCTCTATTGTTTGTGCGAAAAACATTCCTGAAATTAACACTGCTCCAATAATCATATACTTTTTCATAGCGCTTTTTTTAAAATTATTAATTTATTTCATTACAAATATATAAAAATAATTTACATAAACATTACTTTTACTTAACAATTTGGTAACATTGAAAAATTTAACATTTTTTTAAGCAATAAATAGGGAAGAACGTATGTATAACTTGAGAAATCAGTAATAGTTATTAATCTAATATTTTTCATATATTTAGTCAAAGTGGTGCTTTTTATTTCATTTCAATCAATTTTTATGAGTCTAATTTGAAATATCTAACCATATAATTCATAATAAATCCTAAATTTGCAGTGCTATGAAATAGCAGAAAAATAAAATATATAAAAAATTTCAATAATGTATAGAAGTCATAACTGTGGCGAATTAAACGCTACTCATATTAATACGGAAGTTACACTTGCTGGTTGGGTTCAAAAATCACGTGATAAAGGATTTATGAATTGGGTAGATTTACGCGATCGTTATGGAGTTACCCAATTACTATTTGACGAAAGTCGCAGCAATAAAGTGGTTTTTGAACTCGCTAAAACCCTTGGTCGTGAATTTGTAATTCAAGTAAAAGGAACCGTTATTGAGCGAGAATCTAAAAATACCAATATGAAAACGGGCGACATTGAAATTTTAGTTTCAGAAATGACTGTTTTAAATGCTGCTCTGACACCGCCTTTCACAATTGAAGACGAAACCGATGGCGGCGAAGACATCAGAATGAAATACCGCTATTTGGATATTCGTAGAAATCCTGTGAAAAACAACTTGCTTTTCCGCCATAAAGTGGCAATGGAAGTCCGTAAATACCTTTCAGATTTAGATTTTTGTGAAGTTGAAACGCCTTATTTAATTAAGTCAACCCCAGAAGGCGCAAGAGATTTTGTGGTGCCAAGCCGAATGAATGCAGGACAATTTTATGCGTTGCCACAATCGCCACAAACCTTCAAACAATTATTGATGGTGGGTGGAATGGATAAATATTTCCAAATCGTGAAATGTTTCCGTGATGAGGATTTGCGTGCCGACAGACAACCAGAATTCACACAAATCGATTGTGAAATGGCATTTGTAGAACAAGAAGATATTTTGAACGTTTTCGAAGGATTAACACGTCATTTATTAAAAGAAATAAAAGGAATCGAAGTAGATAAATTCCCAAGAATTACCTACGATTATGCAATGAAAACCTACGGAAATGACAAACCGGATATTCGTTTCGGAATGGAGTTTTGCCCCCTAACCCCCGAAGGGGGAACATTTGAACCTGCAGGTTTTCCCGTTTTTGATGCGGCAGAATTAGTAGTTGGAATAAATGTTGAAGGTTGTGCAGAATACACCAGAAAACAAATAGACGATTTAATTGACTATATCAAAAGACCGCAAATTGGAGCTACAGGCTTGGTTTGGGTGAAATATAACGCCGATGGAACATTAAAATCTTCGGTAGACAAATTCTATTCTGAAGAAGTTTTAAAAACTTGGGCAGATAAAATGAATGCTAAACCAAGCGATTTAATGTTAGTTCTTTCCGGTCCAGCCGATAAAACAAGAACCCAACTTTCCGCTTTACGAATGGAATTTGCAACACGTTTAGGTTTGAGAAATCCCGAAGAATTTGCCCCATTATGGGTTGTTGATTTCCCATTATTAGAATTTGAAGAAGAAACGGGTCGTTACCACGCAATGCACCATCCGTTCACCTCGCCAAAACCAGAAGACATGCATTTGCTAGAAACCAATCCAGGAAAAGTGCGTGCCAATGCCTACGATATGGTGTTAAATGGAAACGAAATTGGCGGCGGTTCCATCAGAATTCACGACAAAGCAACGCAACAATTAATGTTCAAATATTTAGGTTTCACCGAAGAAGGCGCCAAAGAACAATTTGGTTTCTTGATGGATGCCTTTCAATTTGGCGCGCCACCACACGGCGGATTGGCTTTTGGATTGGACAGATTGGTTGCCATTTTGGGCGGACAAGAAACCATCCGAGATTTTATCGCCTTCCCAAAAAACAATTCTGGTCGCGATGTAATGATTGATGCGCCATCCATAATCGATGAAACGCAGTTAAACGAGCTGCACATCCAATTGGATTTAAAATAAAACCACATACAATTCCCAAATCCGCAAAGTGTTCTTTCCTCAACGAGAACATTTTTCGGATTTTATTTTTTAACACAACTTCTGTTTCTTTTGGAGCGAATTGCCCTTTACTATTTGGAGTTGTAATTCCCGCTTTCGGCTCAATCTCTTCGCTTCGCTGCGAGGATACCGCCTTAATCGGGGCTGATGGAATGGTCATTTTCTTGTTTTGAATTTTTGGGTTTTAAAAAAAGATGCTAACTGAAAATTCTAAAATAGGTTTGCAAAAAACCACAAAACCCAAACTTCAAAAACATTTCCAAGTTTTGAACAAATTAGAATAGATAATAATTGTAAGTTTGTAATTATGGACGAAAAAGCGAAACTTACGATACCAAAACTGATAGAAGAAGCACAAATATTTTGTGTTGTTCAATCAAAATTTCAGCACAAAGAACTCTACGGAGTTACAGACGGAAAAGCGGTTGGAACATTAATTGAACAAAAATTTCAAAAGTATCTTAATGATATTTATAAAGTCCAAATTGGTTCTTCTGCAAGCGGTGTTGATTTGCCTTCGGAAGATATTTTAACGGATATTAAAGTAACTTCAATCAAACAACCCCAATCTTCTTGCCCATTTAAAGACGCTAAACAAAAAGTTTTTGGACTTGGTTACAATCTTTTAGTTTTTGTGTACGACAAAACGGACGATGCAAAATCTAAAACTGCGATTCTAAATTTTGTAAGTTGTTCCTTTGTCTCAAAAGAAAGAACAGGGGATTTTACAACTACATTTCGTTTGAGAGAAATGGTAAAAGACAATGCAAACGAAGAGGATATTGTTGCTTATTTACAAGACAAAAATATTCCCGCAGACGAAATAACATTGTCAAAATTAGCAAAACAGATTTTAAAAACGCCACCAGAACAAGGATATTTAACAATTTCAAATGCTTTGCAATGGAGATTGCAATATGCACGAATAGTTGCGTTATCTGATGATATTCCTGGGATTTCAAAAATAATAAGCTACAACAAACCCAATAAATGAAAGTTTTTGAAGCAAATATTACCCCAATAGTTTCAAACTTTTTAAACGAAAGTTTGAGAGAAATTGTGTCTATTAAAATCGCCAATAAAACAATTCATAAATCCTTCGGGATAATCAATTTTTTTGAAACTTCTGAAGATTTAGAAATTTTAAAAAACACTGTTTCAGAAAGCTTAACCATTTTAGAAGAACCAAACAGAGCTGAATATGGCGATTTTCAAACAAATGAAGAATTAGCAAATAAAGTAACGTTACATTTAGGTTTTGAAACTATTATGCCAAAAGTTGTTATAGAACCAACTTGCGGCAAAGGAAATTTTATAATTGCTTCGTTAAAAAATTTCAAAAGCATTTCAGCTATTTTTGGTGTAGAAATCTATAAACCGTATGTATGGGAAACCAAATTCAATATCATAAATTTTCATCTTGAAAATCCAGAAAACAACAAACCTGAAATTTCAATTTCACATTGTAATGTTTTTGATTATGACTTTAAAAAAATTGCAAATCAATTTTCTTTAGAAGAAATTTTGGTAATTGGAAATCCACCTTGGGTAACAAATTCAATGTTAGGAAGTTTAAATTCTACGAATTTGCCAAGAAAAAACAACTTCAAAAAACATAGCGGATTAGACGCAATGACAGGAAAAGGAAATTTTGATATTGCCGAATTTATTACAATGTCACTAATTGAGACTTTTCAAAATAACAAAGGAAATATAATGCTTTTGGTAAAAAATTCCGTGGTAAAAAATATAGTTTTTGACCAACATAAAAGAAATTTTAAAATCGGAACCATTCAAAAACATTGTATTGATTGTAAAAAAGAGTTTAATGTTTCCGTTGAAGCGTCTTTGTTATATTGCAAATTGAATTCCATTCCAGAATTTAATTGCAAAGAATTTAATTTTTATGCCAATGAAAATTACATTCAAAATTTTGGTTGGTTAGAAAACAAATTTGTTTCCAATATCGACACCTATAATAATACTAAAGAAATTGATGGCGAAAGCCCATTTGTTTGGCGACAAGGTTTAAAACACGATTGTTCAAATATTATGGAATTGGACAAAGTGAATGGGCATTATGTCAATGGATTAAAAGAAGAAATTAAGTTAGAAAGCGATTTAGTTTATGGGATTTTAAAAAGTTCCGACTTAAAAAATGTTGTTATAAATCAAACTCGAAAATATACAATTGTTACGCAAAAAAAAGTAGGTCAAGACACAAAATATATAAAATCTGAATTTCCCAAAACATATAACTATTTAATAGAACATTTGTCCAATTTTGATGCAAGAAAATCAAGCATATACAATAACAAACCTTTATTTTCGATTTTCGGAATTGGCGATTATTCTTTCAAACCCTATAAAGTTGCCATATCAGGACTTTACAAAACATTTCATTTCACATTGGTATTACCGCAAAATGAAAAACCCGTAATGCTTGATGATACTTGCTATTTATTAGGATTTGATAAAATAGAATTTGCCGTATATTCCTTAATACTTTTAAACTCAAAAAAAGCAATGCAATTCTTGAAATCAATAACTTTTTCGGATGCAAAAAGAACCTTTACAAAAGATGTTTTAATGAGAATTAACCTTTTAGAATTGGCAGAAAACATAGCAATTGACGAACTAAAATTGGAACTCGAAAGACTAAATCAATTATATAATTTAAACATAACTTTAAACTTATGGGAAAATTATTTAAGCGAAATGAAGCCTATAAATAGTGGTCAATTTGAGATGTTTGCATAGAGTACAGACGTTTTCCAGGAGCTATTTTGTTTCGCTCCCGCACAAATCCTTTCGTGTGGCACAATCATTCAAAACCCAATTATGAAAATATAAACGTACTTATTTAGCCACGACAGCAGCGGCATCCTCTTGTGGCGGTCCCGAAGCTTCGGGATGCCACAAGAGATACAGCGAATGGCGGGTGGAATAGTGAAAGAAAATATAAAACGCGAGCTCCTAAAGAAAAAAAACATCCTAATTTTAAAATTCTCCAACTTTCGTGGAAAATGAATTTTGGGAAGGTTTTTCCGTTGGTTTTATATGAGGAGAATTGTTTGGTTGAAAATTTTGGTTGAAAATGGTTGAATCGTGATGTAAATAATAATGAATAAAGCGTATTTCATCGATGAAATGTGCTCGAAAACGTTGAATATCAATATTTTTGCAAAAAAAATACACACAAATGATTTTCGTATTACAATAAAGTTTACATTTGCCTCATTATAAATTATTATTATTTTTACAATGCGTACAGGTACAGTTAAATTTTTCAATGAATCTAAAGGTTACGGATTCATTACAGACGAAGAAACAGGAAAAGACATTTTTGTGCATGCTTCAGGAATCAGAGCGGAAGAATTACGCGAAGGTGACAGAGTTAGTTACGAAGAAGAAGAAGGAAGAAAAGGTAAAGTTGCTGCACAGGTTGCAGTTCTTGAAGACTAAAAATATATATATTTTTGTTACCTAAAGTGTAAACGTTCCGGATCATTTCGGAACGTTTTTTTTTGGATTATCCCCAAATATTTTGTCGAAATAACGAATTCTGCCATAGAATTTTCCGACAAATTAAAATAGCTTGACAAACTCCCAACCCAAGCGTTATTTATAATCAATAAAAATTAGAAAAATATATCGATATAGTTACTACGAATTTTAATTTTTTCGTTGCTAAATCAATAATTGAAAGTTATCTTTGCGGGTAAAATCAAAGGTTAAAACCATTTACTATGCAATCAAGTTTATCCAGTTATTTTCCAATACTAATGCAAATGCTGTTAGCAGTTGGTTTTGTTGTGGGAATGATCATAATTTCGGGAAAATTAGGTCCTAAAAGATCGTCGGCTTCAAAAGATAAAAATTTTGAATGCGGAATCGAATCGGTTGGAAATGCTCGTATTCCTTTTTCGGTAAAATATTTCTTAGTTGCCATATTGTTCGTGCTTTTTGATGTTGAGGTTATTTTCTTATATCCTTGGGCAATCAATTTCAGGGAATTAGGAATGGAAGGAATGGTTAAAATGGTAATTTTTATGCTTTTGCTTTTGGTAGGGTTTTTCTACATTATCAAAAAGAAAGCGCTGGAGTGGGAATAAATAATTATTTTAAATGTTGAATTTTAAATTTTAAATGATGTCGTTTAATTTATAATTCAAAATTTACAATTCATAATAATAAAGATGACTGAATCTAAAACAAATATGGTTGAAGCACCTGAAGGGGTTGTAGGAGAAGGGTTCTTCGCTACAAAACTGAATGATGTTGTGGGATTAGCGAGAGCCAATTCACTTTGGCCTTTGCCCTTTGCAACTTCTTGTTGTGGAATTGAATTTATGGCTACGATGGCTTCGCATTATGATCTGGCACGTTTCGGTTCTGAGAGAGTGAGTTTTTCTCCTCGTCAAGCGGATATGCTAATGGTGATGGGTACCATCTCAAAAAAAATGGCACCAATTTTACGACAGGTTTACGAACAAATGGCAGAACCACGTTGGGTAATTGCTGTTGGAGCTTGTGCTTCTTCAGGCGGAATTTTCGACACGTATTCTGTACTTCAAGGAATTGACAAAGTGATTCCTGTTGATGTTTATGTGCCGGGTTGTCCACCAAGACCAGAACAAATCGTTGATGGCGTAATGAAATTGCAAGAATTGGTTAGATCCGAATCGGTACGAAGAAGAAGTTCTCCGGAATACCAAGAATTATTAGCTTCTTATAATATAAAATAATGGCTCTAGATACCACTCAAATTCAAGATAAACTAATTGCAACATTTGGCGAAAGCGTTTTTAATTTCACTCAGGAAAAATCTATTTTTTCGCTTGAAGTGGCTTCCGATAAAATCACTGCAGTTTTACTTTTTCTTAAAAATGACGAAACCTTGCGTTTCAATTTTCTAACTGATTTATGTGGAATTCACTATCCTGAAAACGATGAAAACCATCAATTCACGGTAGTTTATCATCTTCATAATTGGATTGATAATGTGAGAATCAAAATCAAAACCTATATATCAGGGACAAATCCAGAAATAAAAACAGTTTCAACTATTTTTCTTTGCGCCAATTGGATGGAAAGAGAAACGTATGATTTTTATGGAATAAATTTTATTGGTCATCCACAATTGAAACGTATTTTGAATATGGATGAAATGATTTCTTTTCCAATGCGAAAAGAATTCCCATTGGAAGACGGTGGAAGAACCGATAAAGACGACCGTTTTTTCGGTAGAACAATAGACAATTTCTAAAAACACAATTTATAATTTTTCACATTAAATAAATGTCAGAACTATTATTACCACCAGAGCATCGATATGCTGAAATTATAAAAAAACGTCAAAATGAAGACGGAAGCGAGCTTTCGATTCTTAATTTAGGACCAACGCACCCAGCGACACACGGTATTTTTCAAAATATATTGTTGATGGATGGCGAGCGAATTTTGGAAGCCGAACCAACCATTGGATACATCCATAGGGCTTTTGAAAAAATAGCAGAAAACCGACCTTTTTACCAAATCACGCCACTTACGGATAGGATGAATTATTGTTCATCGCCAATCAATAATATGGCTTGGTGGATGACATTAGAAAAATTATTAGATATTGAAGTTCCTAAAAGAGCACAATATTTAAGAGTTATTGTAATGGAATTGGCAAGAATTACGGATCACTTAATTTGCAATTCCATCCTTGGAGTTGACACTGGAGCTTATACCGGTTTCTTGTATGTGTTTCAATTTAGAGAAAAAGTTTACGAAATCTACGAAGAAATTTGTGGTGCTCGTTTGACAACAAATATGGGAAGAATTGGTGGTTTCGAAAGAGATTGGTCACCAGAAGCTTTCCGCAAATTGGATGTGTTTTTAGAAGAATTTCCAATTGCTTGGAAAGAATTTGAAAACCTATTTGAAAGAAACAGAATTTTCATTGACAGAACAGTAAATGTAGGTCCAATTACTGCTGAAAAAGCAATGGCTTACGGTTTTACAGGTCCAAATTTACGTGCTGCCGGAGTCGATTATGATGTTCGTGTGGCGCAACCGTATTCTTCTTACGAAGATTTTGATTTCATTGTTCCTGTAGGAAAATCAGGTGATACTTACGACCGTTTTTGCGTTCGTAATGCTGAAGTTTGGGAAAGTATAAGCATCATCAAACAAGCATTAGCAAAAATGCCTGCTGGAAATGACTTTCACGCCGATGTTCCCGATTATTATTTGCCACCAAAAGAAGATGTTTATCATAATATGGAATCCTTGATTTATCATTTCAAAATTGTAATGGGCGAAGTTCCTGTTCCAGTTGCCGAAATATATCACGCTGTTGAAGGTGGAAATGGAGAATTAGGGTTTTATTTAGTTACCGATGGAAGCAGAACGCCATACAGATTGCATTTCAGAAGACCTTGTTTTATTTATTACCAAGCTTATCCTGAAATGATTAAAGGCGCATTATTATCCGATGCGATTGTTATTTTGTCGAGTTTGAATGTTATTGCAGGAGAATTAGACGCATAAAAAAATTATAAATTTTGAATTATAAATTATAAATGACACGCTTTCATTTCAAATTTAAAATTCAGAATTCAAAATAATAAAAAATGGAACATACACATTACAAGCAGGAAATAAATATCACAGAAGCATTGATGGTTCGCATCAATGAGTTGATAAGTCATTATCCTGAAGATAAAATAAAATCGGCTTTATTGCCTGTTTTGCACGAAGTTCAAGACGCTCACGACAATTGGTTGAGTTTGGAATTAATGGACAAAGTGGCCGAAATTTTACGCATCAAACCTATTGAAGTTTATGAAGTGGCTTCGTTTTATACGATGTACAATCAAAGACCAATTGGGAAATATATGTTTGAATTTTGTCAGACTTCACCTTGTTGTTTGAATGGTGTGGAAGATTTGATGGATTATACTTGCGAAAAATTAGGCGTGAAAGTAGGCGAACCAACAACTGACGGACTTTTTGAAGTAAGAGGTGTTGAATGTTTAGGCGCTTGTGGTTATGCGCCAATGATGCAATTGGGGGATTTCTATAAAGAGCATCTTACCAAAGAAAAAATCGATCAATTGATTGTTGATTGTAAAGAAGATAAAATTACGTTACACGATATATAATGGAATTATCAACTTCTCAAATAAACCAAATTAAAACTTTTTTCGCTGATAAACCAGTGAAGAAAATTTACATATTTGGATCTTATGCAAGAGGTGAAGCAGACGAAAACAGCGATATTGATTTATTGATAGACTGGGATTATTCAAAAAGCATTGGATTAAATTATGTTTTTTGGAGAGAAGAAATGGAAGAAATTTTGCATAAAGATGTCGATTTTGTTTCTTTAAAATGGATTTCGCCAATTATAGAAAAGTATGTGAATAATGATAAAATATTGATTTATGAAGCATAATTTAGGAGATACAAATAGGATTATTCATATTTTAGAAGCGATAAATAATATTGAAGTTTTTCTTCAAAATGTAGCACTTGATTCCTTTGTCAATAATATTGAAAAAAGGGCTGCAATAGAAAGAATGTTAGAAATTATTGGGGAAGCAACGAATCATATTTCAGAAGAAGTGCTTTATAATAATGAATATTCATCTTCTTGGAGAAAAATAATTGCCACAAGAAATATTATTGCTCACGAATATTTTAGAGTAGATTATGATGTTCTTTTTGAAATTGCAACTAAAGAAATTATTCCATTAAAAAAAGATATTGAAATCATTTTAAAAAAATTAGAAAACAAATAATAATGTCACAAAAAATATTATTAGACAAAATAAATGTTCCGGGAATTAGAACCTACGAAGTATATCGCCAAAATGGTGGTTATGCTTCTGTGGAAAAAGCTATGAAAACAATGACCCCAGATGAAGTTGTGGAAGAAGTGAAAACTTCGGGACTTCGTGGTCGTGGTGGAGCAGGATTTCCAGCAGGGATGAAATGGAGTTTTATTGATAAAAAATCAGGAAAGCCAAGACATTTAGTTTGCAATGCCGATGAATCAGAACCGGGGACTTTCAAAGATCGTTATTTGATGGAATTTATTCCTCACCTATTGATTGAAGGAATGATTACTTCGAGTTTTGCGTTGGGAGCCAATTTATCTTACATCTATATTCGTGGTGAATATATGTGGATTTATAAAATATTAGAAAGAGCAATCGCCGAAGCAAAAGCGGCTGGTTGGTTAGGAAAAAATATATTGGGAACTGGTTACGATTTGGAATTATATGTACAAATTGGAGCTGGAGCTTACATTTGTGGAGAAGAAACCGCATTAATAGAATCGTTGGAAGGAAAAAGAGGAAATCCTCGAATTAAACCGCCATTTCCTGCAGTTTCAGGACTTTGGTCAAATCCAACCGTAGTAAATAACGTAGAAACTATTGCGGCTGTGCCTTGGATTGTCAATAATTCAGGAGCCGATTATGCTAAAATAGGAATTGGTCGTTCTACAGGAACCAAATTAATTTCGGCTTCGGGACACATCAAAAATCCTGGAGTTTATGAAATTGAATTGGGTTTAAGTGTTTATGAATTTATGAATTCTGATGAATATTTAGGAGGAATGAGTTCTGACCGACCATTGAAAGCGTTTGTTCCCGGAGGAAGTTCTGTACCAGTTTTGCCAGCGCATTTAATTTATAAAACTGCCAATGGTGAAGATCGTTTAATGTCTTATGAATCGTTGAGTGACGGAGGTTTTGTATCAGGTTCAATGTTGGGTTCAGGAGGATTTATTGTTTATAATGATACGTCTTGTATCGTAAGAAACACTTGGAATTTCTCAAGATTTTACCACCACGAAAGTTGCGGACAATGTTCGCCTTGCCGAGAAGGAACGGGTTGGATGGAAAAAGTTTTACACCGAATTGAAAACGGTCACGGGCGTGAAGAAGATATCGATTTGCTTTTAAGTATTCAAAGTAAAATTGAAGGGAATACGATTTGTCCATTAGGTGACGCAGCGGCTTGGCCAGTGGCAGCAGCGATTCGTCACTTTAGAGATGAATTTGAATACCATATTCGTTTTCCAGAAAAAATTAAAAATAGAGATCACTTTGTTGCAGAGCCTTTTGAAAAGGTTAAGCATTTGGTTTCTAAAATAACAGTATAAAAGTTGATAGTTGACGGTTGATAGTTAATGGATTTCTAAAACTAACAACCAAAAACCAACAACCAACAACCAATATTATGAAAGTAACTATAGATGGTCAAGCGATTGAAGTAGCGCCAGGGACAACAATCCTGCAAGCAGCACGTATGATTGGTGGCGAAAGCGTTCCACCAGCAATGTGCTATTATTCTAAATTAGAAGGTAGCGGTGGAAAATGCCGTTGTTGTTTAGTGGAAGTTGCCAAAGGAAGCGAAGCCGATCCAAGACCAATGCCAAAATTAATGGCTTCTTGTGTAACAGGATGTCAAGATGGAATGGAAATTAACAGCAATTCATCAGAAAGAGTAACGGAAGCGAGAAAATCGGTAACGGAATTTTTATTGATAAATCACCCGTTGGATTGTCCGGTTTGCGATCAAGCGGGAGAATGTGATTTGCAAAATTTAAGTTTCAAACACGGAAAATCTGAAACTAGATTCATTGAAGAAAAAAGAACTTTTGAGCCAGAAGATATTGGTCCAAATATTCAATTGCATATGAATCGTTGTATTCTATGCTACCGTTGTGTAATGGTTGCTGATCAATTGACAGACAATCGCGTGCACGGAATTATGGACAGAGGCGATCATTCCAACATTTCAACCTGTCTTTCAAAAGCAATTGACAATGAATTTTCAGGAAATATGATTGATGTTTGTCCTGTTGGCGCGTTAACCGATAAGACATTCCGATTCAAATCGAGAGTTTGGTTCAACAAGCCTTATAATGCACACAGAGATTGCGATAAATGTTGTGGGAAAACTACCGTTTGGATGTTTGGTGACGAAATTCAAAGAGTTACAGGTAGAAAAGATGAATTCCACGAAGTAGATGAATTTATTTGTAATGGATGTCGTTTTGATCACAAAGAAGTTTCGGATTGGGTTATTGAAGGGCCTCGTAAATTCGAGAAAGATTCCGTAATCAATCAAAATAAATACTACAGAAAATTAGAAACAGTACAAATTGCTACGGAAACTGGAATCTTAAAAGGAAGAGACCAAGACCGTAAAAAAATTAGTATGCCCGCAATTCCATTGAGTAAAGAAGAAGAACAAGAATTTCAAAAAGGCAATCTTTAGATGATGGATACTACAATAATAATCGAAAAAAGTGTCATCATCTTTGTTGTTTTTGCAATTACAATGTTGATGGCGATGTATTCTACTTGGGCGGAACGTAAAGTTGCCGCTTGGTTACAAGACAGAATTGGTCCAAATAGAGCGGGTCCACTTGGATTGTTACAACCGCTTGCTGATGGAATGAAATTATTCGCAAAAGAAGAATTTGAACCAAATACCCCGAATAAATTTTTATTTATGGTGGGCCCTGCAATTGCAATGAGCACCGCTTTAATGACGAGTGCAGTAATTCCTTGGGGCGACAGATTTCATCTTTTTGGACGAGATATTTTATTGCAAGCAACCGATATTGATGTCGCTTTATTATACATTTTCGGAGTTGTTTCTGTGGGTGTTTATGGAATTATGATTGGTGGTTGGGCTTCAAATAATAAATTTTCATTGATTGGGGCGGTTCGTGCTGCTTCGCAAATGGTTTCTTATGAAGTGGCGATGGGACTTTCGATGATTGCTCTTTTGATGATGACGGGAACATTGAGTTTAAGAGAAATTTCGGCGCAACAAGCAGGAATGAATTGGAATGTTTTTTATCAACCAGTATCGTTTTTAATATTTTTGATTTGTGCTTTTGCAGAAACCAATAGAACGCCTTTTGATTTAGCGGAATGTGAAACCGAATTGATTGGTGGTTATCACACCGAATATTCTTCTATGAAAATGGGATTTTATTTGTTTGCTGAATATGCGAATATGTTTATTTCTTCGACTATTTTAGCGGTTTTATTCTTCGGGGGTTATAATTATCCTGGAATGAGTTGGGCAGTTGAAAATTGGGGTGTGAACATTGCCAATGTTATAGGAATTGCCGTTTTATTTGCAAAAATATGTGGATTTATCTTTTTCTATATGTGGGTTCGATGGACAATTCCAAGATTTAGATACGATCAATTGATGCATTTGGGATGGAGAATTTTAATTCCATTATCGATTGTGAATATTATGATTACAGGAATTGTGATTTTAAGACACGAAATAATTGCTTACTTAGGATTCTAATTAAATACGAAAAGCCCTAGCCCTGATTGCAGTGGATCCCGATTTTTTATCGGGAGAAACGGAAAGCAGGATTAAGCTTCAAATAAAAAAATAAAAATGTCAATAGAAAGTATATCCTTATCGGGAAGAAAAAAAGTGGTTTCCAACAAGGAGATGACTTTTTTAGAAAGTATGTATCTGATTGCGATTATTAAAGGTTTGTTTATCACAATCAGACACTTGTTTCGCAGAAAAGTAACGATTCAATATCCGGAGCAAGTTCGGGAAATGAGTCCAGTTTATCGTGGGCAACATATGTTGAAACGCGATGAAGAAGGGCGCGAAAACTGCACCGCTTGTGGGTTGTGTGCGTTATCTTGTCCTGCGGAAGCCATCACGATGAAGGCGGAAGAGCGCAAGGCGAACGAATTGCATTTGTACCGTGAGGAAAAATATGCATCTATTTATGAGATAAATATGTTGCGTTGTATTTTCTGTGGATTGTGTGAGGAAGCGTGTCCGAAAGATGCGATTTACTTGACAATTTCGAAAGAATTGGTTCCTTCAAGTTATGAAAGAGAAGATTTTATTTTTGGAAAAGACAGATTGGTAATGCCTTTGGACATTGCGATGCAAAATGCTCAACTTAAAAACGCAAACTAATGTCAGCAATTCTTATAATTTTTTGTGTATTAGCGGCGATAACATTATCGACAGCTTTTTTGACGGTTTTCAGTAGAAATCCTATACACAGCGCTATTTATTTGGTGATTTGCTTTTTCTCGATTGCGGGTCATTATTTATTATTGAATTCTCAATTTCTGGCAATTGTTCATATTATAGTTTATTCTGGAGCGATTATGATTTTGTTTTTGTTTACGATAATGTTGATGAATTTGAACAAGGAAAACGAAGTACACAAACCTCGAGTTACGAGATTGGCAGCGGTAATTTTGTTTTGTTCGACGTGTTTGATTTTGATTGCAATTTTCGTGAATTCTAAACCTATCGTTGGAGAATATGACGCGACTGGAGAAGATTTTCAATCGATTAAAAAATTAGGAACCGTACTTTTGAACGAATATATGGTGCCTTTTGAATATGCTTCCATTTTGCTTTTGGTGGCGATGATTGGAACAGTTTTATTGTCTAAAAGAGAAAAAACAGAAAAATAATATGAGCAATATTTTAAATCAAATAGGTATTGAAAACTATATATTCCTTGCGGTAATACTTTTCAGTATTGGCGTATTTGGAGTTTTATACAGACGAAATGCCATTATCGTATTTATGTCAATTGAAATTATGTTGAACGCCGTAAATTTGCTTTTTGTAGCTTTTTCAACTTACCACCAAGATGCCCAAGGACAAGTTTTCGTGTTTTTTTCGATGGCGGTTGCTGCTGCAGAAGTTGCGGTAGGTTTGGCAATATTGGTTTCAATATTTAGAAATTTAGGTTCGATTGATATCGATAATTTGAAAAATTTAAAAGGATAATTTAATGGATACCAATTTAGCTTTAGTATTAATATTGATTCCTTTTTTAGGATTTTTATTAAATGTATTCTTCGGAAAAAGTCTTGGAAAAGCCCTTTCGGGAACAATTGGAACGCTTTCGGTAGTGGTTTCATTTGCAGTGACACTTTATTTTTTCTTACAAATAAATGAAACGAAACAACCCATCCAAATCAATTTATTCGATTGGATGTCTTTCAGTAATTTTACTGTTAAATTCGGATTTCTTTTAGACCAATTATCACTTTTATGGTTGCTATTTGTAACAGGAATCGGGTCGTTAATTCACCTGTATTCTATCAGTTATATGCACGATGACGAAAATATGCACAAGTTTTTTGCCTATTTAAATCTGTTCATATTCTTTATGATTACCCTTGTAATAGGAAGTAATTTATTGGTAATGTTCATTGGTTGGGAAGGCGTTGGACTTTGTTCGTACCTGTTAATTGGATTTTGGTATAAAAACCAAGATTTCAATGATGCTGCAAAAAAGGCTTTCATTATGAACCGTATTGGTGATTTAGGTTTGCTAATCGGAATATTTATCATCGCAAGTTTATTCAAAACTACTGATTTCGTAGAATTAAAAGAACTTGTAATTGGCGGAACCAATAGCGGAGAAACGTTTTGGATTGCAGCCGCGGCTTTAGCTTTATTCATTGGAGCTTCAGGAAAATCAGCACAAATTCCTTTATATACTTGGTTGCCAGATGCAATGGCGGGACCAACACCAGTTTCAGCATTAATTCACGCTGCAACAATGGTAACGGCGGGAATATTTATGATTACAAGATTGAATTTCTTATTTGATTTAGCACCGCAAATTTTGAATCTGATTGCAATTATTGGAGCAATTACGGCTTTAGTTGCCGCTACAATTGGATTGGTTCAAAACGATATCAAGAAAGTATTGGCATATTCTACCGTTTCACAATTGGGATTAATGTTCCTTGCTTTAGGGCTTGGCGCTTATGAAGTTGCGGTTTTCCACGTAATCACGCACGCCTTCTTTAAAGCGTGTTTATTCTTAGGTTCGGGTTCTGTAATTCACGCTTTGCACGGAGAACAAGATATGCGTAAAATGGGCGGTTTGAAAAAAGCAATGCCAATCACATTTATCACGATGTTAATTGCTTCTTTAGCAATTTCTGGAATCTTTCCGTTTGCAGGTTTTTGGTCGAAAGATGAAATATTAATGACGGCTTTCCATACTGATATTCCACTTTGGGTAATTGGTTCGATAGCTTCAATTATGACCGCTTTCTATATGTTCCGATTGATGTATATAACTTTTTTCAAGGAATTTAGAGGTACAGAACATCAAAAAAGTCATTTGCACGAATCCCCAAAATTAATCACATTGCCATTAGTAATTTTAGCAATTCTTGCCACGTTTGGAGGATTGATTAATTTTCCAGGAAGCAATTGGTTGCATCATTATTTAGAACCAATTATTACAAAAACTGGTCACGAAGCTGTTCTTGGAACTACAGAATATATATTGATGGGAATAGCTTTAGTTGGTGCTATTATTGGAATCTCAATTGCATTTGTAAAATACATTAAGCAAAGTCAAGTTCCTTCCGAAGATGCTGAAATTACTGGTATTGCCAAAGTTTTATACAACAAATATTATCTTGACGAAGCCTATACTATTATTTTTGTAAATCCAATAAATGCCGCTTCTCGTTTCTTCAGAGATGTTTTGGAAACTTCATTGTCTTCATTTGTATATGGATTTGGAAAAGTAACTGAAGCCATCGGAACGCAAGGAAAAAAAGTACAAAGTGGAAGTATCGGATTGTATCTTTTTGCTTTTGTATTGGGGATTTGCGTACTATTAACCTGTTTATTTATAGCTCAATAATTATACTATGAATGTATCTCTTATATTAATTATACTTTTAGTTGGCGCGTTCGCAACGTTTTTAGCGGGTGATAAATTCGCTTCTAAAGTTGCCTTGTTCTTTAGTTTGGCTGCATTAGGTTGTTCAATTGTATTGTTGAATCAATATAATTTAGGCGAAAATATCAATTTTTTAAGTCCCTGGATTTCAAAACCATCCATTTATTTTGCACTTCACGCTGATGGACTTTCATTGGCAATGCTATTATTGACCGCTTCATTAACGCCAATTATCATCTTTTCTTCTTTTGGAAATGACTATAAAAACAGCAAAAGTTTTTATGCTTTAATTCTGTTTATGGCTTTCGCAATGACAGGAACGTTCTTGGCTGCAGATGGAGTTTTATATTATATTTTCTGGGAATTAGCTTTAATACCAATTTATTTCATCGCTTTACTTTGGGGAAATGGCGATGCCGAAGAACGTAAAAAAGCAGTTATAAAATTCTTTATTTTCACGTTGGCAGGTTCGTTGTTTATGTTGGCAGCTTTCGCTTATTTATACCAAAAAACAAACAACTTCTTAATTGGAGATTTGTGTCAAGTGAAATTATCTGAAACAGAACAATTCTGGATATTTCTAGCCTTCTTCTTGGCGTATGCAATAAAAATTCCATTGATACCTTTTCATTCTTGGCAAGCAAGTGTCTATCAAAAAGCACCAACTGTTGGAACAATGTTATTATCAGGAATTATGTTAAAAATGGGATTGTACAGCGTAATTCGTTGGCAATTGCAAATAGCACCATTAGCAGCAAAACAATACATCAACGTATTTGTAGCCATTGGAATTGCAGGCGTAATCTACGGTTCAATTGTAGCTTTGAGACAAAAAGACTTAAAGAAATTATTAGCATATTCTTCCTTAGCACACGTTGGATTGATTGCTGCTGGCGCCTATACCTTAACAATTGATGGATTACGTGGAGCTGTTCTTCAAATGATTTCTCACGGTTTTGTAATTATAGGTTTGTTTCTTGCTGCCGAAATTATCTTCCGCAGGTTTCAAACAAATACCATTTCTGAAATGGGAGGCATTCGCTCACAAGCACCAAAATTCACTTCTTTATTTATGATTTTAGTTTTGGCTTCGGTAGCATTGCCGTCAACATTTAATTTTGTTGGAGAATTTACTGTGCTTTACAGCCTTTCACAAATTAATATTTGGTTTGCCATTTTGGGTGGAACTACCATTATTTTAGGAGCGTATTATATGTTGAAAATGTTTCAAACATCAATGTTGGGAGAAACAAACACCAAAATATTTTCTGATATTACACTAAACGAAGGAGTTTCATTGACAGTAATTGTAGCTGTTTTATTCTTCTTCGGATTTTATCCAAAACCTATTATAGACTTGATAACACCAAGTTTAGAATCAATTTTTGTTAGCATCAACAGATTCGGTTAAGCATTTAAAATATAAAAATTCAAAATAATACTATAACGATTTTCGACTAAGAAGCAAATCCATTCTTCAATTCCGAAATCTAAAATTTAAACAATGAATACATTAATAGCAATAATAGGATTAGGTGTTTTATGCCTTTTATTTGAAATCACGAATTTCAGAAAAGCCATTATTCCAGTAACAATTATTGGATTACTTGCCATATTAGGACTCACTATTTCCGAATATAATTCGCCAGCAACCTATTATAATAATATGATTGTGGTTACTAAATTCTCAGTAGCATTCTCTAGTTTATTCATTGTACTCACGATTTTCTTGGTGGCACTAAGTCATAATTTTTATGAAAACCACCAATCAAAAATCTCGGATTACATCGCTATAAAAATATTTTTATTGTCAGGAGCAGTCGCAATGGTATCTTTTGGAAACCTTTCAATGTTCTTTTTAGGAATCGAAGTATTGTCCATTTCATTATACGTTTTAGCGGCTTCAGACCGAACTAGTATCAAAAGTAATGAGGCAGGTTTGAAATATTTCCTAATGGGATCTTTCGCTTCGGGAATATTATTATTTGGAATTTGCCTAATTTATGGCGCAATGGGAACATTCGACATCACAGAAATCAGTGAATTATCGCAATCTGCCGAATTACCGTCTTGGTTTTTCATCGGAATTGTATTGCTAACCATCGGAATGTTATTCAAAATTGCAGCCGTACCTTTTCACTTTTGGGCACCCGATGTTTACGAAGGTTCACCAGCATTAACAACAGCCACAATGAGCACCTTGGCAAAAGTGGTAGCAATGGCAACATTATACAAACTAATAACGGCAATGAACGTAGAAATTACTTACGGATTCCAAATCGTAATTGTCGTGATTTCTATTGCATCAATGACCGTTGGAAACATTATGGCATTAAAACAAACCAATGTAAAACGGATGTTGGCATTCTCAGGAATTTCACACGCCGGATTTATGCTTATGGTTTTATTAAGCGCCACAACCGCCGCGGGAAGTCTATTGTATTATGCGTCAGCGTATGCGTTAGCAGGAATTGCGTCGTTCAGCGTATTACTTTATGTGTGTAAAAACAAAGGCAACGAAGAAATCACAAACTTCAACGGATTAGGAAAATCAAACCCAATAATGGCAGCAGTACTCACAGCCTCGTTATTGTCAATGGCAGGAATCCCAATATTCGCAGGATTTTTCGCCAAATTTATGTTGTTTACTCAAACCATCCAAGCAGGATATTTAATCGTGGTAATTGCCGCCGTAATCAACTCAATCATCAGTGTGGGTTACTATTTCAAATTAATCTTGGCAATGTACACCAAAGAGCCAGAAGAAGCCACCGCAAAAACACCATTCGTTTTCTATGCCGTAGCCGTAATCGCAATCGTTTTGAACATCATCATCGGACTATTTCCGTCACTAATCATAGACGTTTTAGCATAATAAATAGTTTTTCAAATATCAAATACAAAGCCATCAGAATCACTTTTGATGGTTTTTTCATTTGGAGCACACGATTATATTTCACTTCACTATTCCACCCGCCATTCGCTGTATCCACGCCCAAAAGCGTGGGATGCCGCTACTGTCTGGGCTAAGTTTGAACGTTTACAAGACATCATCATTTCTCTTACAAATGAAATTCACTAAACTCTAATTAAAATAATAGTATGGTGAAGTAACCCCTTAAGCGAACTTAATAACAATAAAAACCATTTATATGTAATATAACACTACATTTGATTTTCATAAATATTTAAAAACCATTTAATTAACAATGATTTTTAAATTTTTAAAAAAATATAACCATTCAAAAAAACGGGGTAGCTGAAAACCGAATAGAGTAAGCCCAAATAAAACATACCAAATGAAAACAAATTTTTTAATTATTTTATCAGCCCTTACCGCCCAAATTATTTATGGACAAAACACGGTAAAAATGACCGCAGAAAGCGGTTCTAAAATCAAAGATGTTTACGACTTAATGCTTTTTCAAGACATTTCTGTTGATTTATTAACTTTTGAAAGTCCCGAAATCAAAGGTAAATACTATAAAATAAATATAGAAGAATATAAAAACGGAAAATTAGTTACAACTAAATGTTTGTTTGAAGGTAATGATTCAGAATATTACAAAATAGACACGACCGTTACTTCATTTAAGTTTTTTTCTAAAACGGAAAATAATACATTGAAAACGTATCTAAAAGGGAAAAATTTTGGCAGCCGAAAAGTTCCATTTGATTTAGAAAAAGGATATGAAAATTACGTTTCAAAAAATCTGCTTGGAACTAATAAATCTATAAATGTTCCGATAAAAGGAGTATTTCCAATTTTAGCAATTATAACCGCTACAAAATATAAAGAAGGAACTGTTTCATATTCTAAAGTTGCGCAATCTGAAATCAGTCCTGAAAAGTATTGGGAAGAATTTAAAATCCCACATTATTTCATTATAACAATGGAATTCAAATAGGAAATTAAAGCAATAATAAGTTGCTATTGAACTTTTATAAAAAAGGGCTGGATATCCAGCCCTTTTTTATAAACAAATTACGTTACACTCTATTTCTGTAAGTCGCAAGGTGTTCGCCATTATTTTATTTAATTGGAATCGCAGATGAGTTAATCAAAATAATGCCTTTGGTAAACAGTTTTTTTTAGTTAATTTTTTGTTATTAGAATCCCAGTAATTAATTATCGAAATAATTATTTATTAATTATTTGTTAATTGTAATTTAACTTTATGGATAGGTAATAAATATAATTTCGCATTTCAATTTAAATATAGTTTATGACTCCCTCATCAAAAACCTTAATTTACAGCTTAATGCTGCTTTCTTTTAGTTTCATATATTGTCAAAATTCAAGCTTAAAGGGCATTGTAATTGACGGAAATACAGGGCAACCGATTTCTGGTGCTAAGTTGTTATTAAAAGAAAATAAAAAAATTCAAATTACGAATCAAGAAGGTAGTTTTATTTTTTCAAATATTGCAATTGGCAAATATATTTTAGAAGTTAGCGCAATTTCATTTCAAACAAAAGAAATTACAGAAATAGATGTAGTTGCAGATGATATTGCCAATTTGACGATTTCCTTAGACGGGAAAGAAAATGTGTTAGGAGAAGTTATAATTACTTCAAGAGCAAAATTAGAATCTGTAAAGTCATTGCTTACAATGCAAAAAAACAGTGCGAATGTATCTGATGGAATATCTGCAGAAACGATCAAAAGAACACCAGATAAAAATACTTCTGATGTTTTGAAACGCATCAGTGGCGCAAGTATTCAAGATAATAAATTTGTAGTTGTTCGTGGCCTAAATGACAGATACAATATTGCGTATTTAAATAATTCTCCGTTGCCAAGTTCGGAGCCTGATAGAAAAGCATTTTCATTTGATATTTTCCCATCAAATATGTTGGATAATTTAGTGATAACTAAAACGGCAACTCCAGATTTACCCGGAGAATTTGCGGGAGGAATTATTCAAATTAATACAAAATCGGTTCCAGATAAAAACTTTCAGTCATTGACTATTGGTTCGGGTTACAATACAATCACAACTGGAAAAAACCAACTTACATATAAAGGCAGCTCGACAGATTGGTTAGGATTTGACAATGGCGCAAGAAAATTGCCATCAACAATTCCAAGTACAGAAGTTTTTAATGCATTAACATATCAGGAAAAAGCTAATGTTGCAAAATCATTTGAATCTGATTTTAGTTTAACTAATAAGACATTTGCCCCAAACACTTCTTTTCAATATTCTTTTGGAAATAGATATGAGATTGGTAAAAAAACGGCTGGTTTTTTATTCTCTGTTTCACACAGCATAACAAATAATTATAATGCAACAAACCGATACGATTGGGACAATTCACAACAATTAGTTGCGTCAGAATTAACCGCTGATTTTTTGGATAAAAATTATAGCCAACAAGTATTGACTGGAGCTATTGCAAATGCAAGTTTAAAATTCAATGAAAATCATTCTATTAATTTTAAAAATTTATACAGCATTAATTCAAACGACTTGGTTGTTGATAGATATGGTCGACGAGATATTCCAGATCCAAGAGTAATTATTGGAAATGTAAGATGGTTTACTAGTAATAAAATATATTCAGGACAATTAAACGGAGACCATTTTTTTCCTACAACAAAAATAAAAGCCAATTGGAATGCCTTTTACAGTAATATTGACCGTTCTATCCCAAACTTAAGAAGAAATATCTATTCAATAGCTGATCCTACGAGTTCCAATCCTGACGATTTAATTGCCTACGCATCAATTGCTGATAATAATGGAGGTGCGGATTATGGTGGAGGAATGTTTTTTTCTGAAAATAAAGAAAACATTGCAGGAGGTAAATTTGACATTTCAAGAAAAATAAATTTCAGTGACGATTTTTTGAATGAAATTAAAATAGGAGGGTTATTTCAAAATAGAAAAAGAGATTTTTCTTCAAGACAATTACAATATAATGCTTTGTCACTTGGTGGAAGTTTTGACGATACATTATTGACTTTAAATGACGCAGAGATATTCAACATAGCAAATATGGGGGTTATTTCTCCTGGTGTAAATGGTTTTACGCTTTATGATGCTTCTAAATATACAGATTCTTATACTGCTGGTTCAACCTTAAATGCTGGCTATTTGATGTTTGATAACAGATATGAAAAGTTTAGATTAATTTGGGGCGTTCGTGCAGAAAACTTTAAACAAACTCTAAATACTCGTTTAGAAATTAATGATTATTTGAATATAAATAACGAACAAACAGACATTCTTCCATCTGCAAATCTTATTTTTTCTGTAAATAAAACTCAAAATTTGAGACTTAGTTATTCAAAAACTATCAACCGTCCTGAATTTAGAGAATTGGCACCCTTTGGTTTTTACGATTTTACAACTCAGTTTTTTACTAATGGTAACCCAGATTTAAAAATTGCAGAAATTCAAAATACAGATTTCCGATATGAATATTATCCAGGAAAAGGTCAAATGTTTACCGCTTCTTTATTTTTCAAGAATTTTAAAAATCCAATCGAAGTAAAACAATCTATTAATAACAAAACCATAAGTTATGAAAATGCAAGTAGCGCAAAAAACTTTGGATTGGAATTGGAATTTAGAACTATGGCAAGCACATTATTTAATGTTGACAATTCAACGATTCTTGATAATTTAACTTTCTTTTCAAATTTAGCAGTAATTCGTTCTAAAGTGGATGTTTCAAACATAACTTCATCAACAAATTTGGAAAAATCTCGACCAATGCAAGGGCAATCACCATACGTTTTTAATGCTGGTTTGCAATATATTGACAAAGAAAATGGATTTACTGTCTCAACAAATATTAATAAAGTTGGTGATAGAATCGCTATCGCTTCAAGCGAAATAAAGCCTGCCATTTGGGAAAAAACAAGAACATTTTTGGATATGCAAATCACAAAATCATTCTTAAAAAACAAGCTAGAATTAAAATTAAACATTCAAAACGTGTTGGCTCAAGATTTGGTTTTTTATCAAAACAACTATCGTAACACTACTACTTATGATGCATTTAACAATTTGTTAAATGAAGCTTTTATTGGAAATTATAATAATGAAGATGGTTATAGTTCAAAAGACGATGATATTATTTGGCTTACAAAATTTGGACGGACATTTTCATTATCTATGAGCTATAATTTTTAATAGTTCATTTATAGATTGAAAAACTGTTTAAAAACAGAATAAATATCAAACATTATTAAGTCTGAAGGAGATTACTATGATTAATTCAAATGATTTGAATGTGGATTTATTTCAAATAAAAAACCATGATTTTGATAACGAATTTATTTGGGGTTTATCAGAAACTACTTTTCAAATCGAGGAACCTAGCAAGGATTATTTAAATAATGTACGGGTTTGTGATGGGTTTTCATTAAAAAACAATGAAAGTGGTTCTTTTCATTTGAACTATAAAGAAGAAATCAATCGTATAAAACAATTAGGAATTTCTAATTTTCGGTTTTCATTGTCATGGTCTCGCATTATTCCAAATGGAATTGGAGCAATTGATCAAGAAGGAATTGATTTTTATACAGACGTTATTGACACGTGTATTATTAATGGAATTGAACCATTTGTTACCCTATGTCATTGGAATTTACCCGTAGAATTAGAGAAAAAAGGTGGCTGGGTAAATAGAGAAATAATTAATTGGTTTGAAGAGTATGTTGCTGTTTGTATTAATGCGTTTAGAGACAAAGTCAAGTATTGGATTGTTTTAAATGAGCCTTCAGTAATAACTAGAGCCGAATATTATTTAGGAATTCAAAAGGTGAAAAAAAGAGGTGAAAATAATTTTTTACCAACTTTGCATCACGCTTTACTTTGTCAAGCAATTGGATTTAAAAAGATTAAAAAAGAAAATTCAAATTCACAGGTTGGAACTACTTTTTTAAGCACCTATATTGTCCCAAAAACAACCTCTTATAAAGATGTAACAGCGGCAAATAGAGTTGATGCATTATTAAACAGAACATTTATTGAACCTTCTTTGGGCCTTGGCTACCCTATTGAAACTCTTCCTTTTTTAAAGGGAATAAAACGGTATATTTTAAAGGGAGATGACAAGTTGATTCTCGCACAATTTGATTTTGTTGGAATTCAAAATTATTCACGGGAAGTTGTGGCGCATAACATGTATGTTCCTTTTATAAATGCTGAAATTATTCCCTCTCAAAAAATAAATTCAAAAAACAGTAATATAAACTTCGAGACACACCCTAAAACTATTTATTTAATGATAAAAAAGTATAGTTTATATGAAGGTGTTAAAAAAATAATTATTACAGAAAATGAAGTTTTAAATAAACCAAAAGTCAATCTAAAAGAAAGGAAAGACGATGACTTTAATTTCTATAAGTCAAATTTAGAACAGGTTTTATTAGCAAAAAAAATTGGCGGGAAAATTGGCGGTTATTTTATACAAACTTCATCGACTAACTCTGAATGGTTAGATTATATAAAAGTGATTTAATTTAACACAAATAAAATAATTATTAAACCATATAATAATTACTAAACTAAGATAGAAGTTAGTTCCCTTTAATTTTTACCCTTCTTTTTGTTAACAAATTCTTAATAATTGAACCAATTTGTAAATGATTTAGTAACATAAATATTTACTTTATATAAATTTTAATTCGTTGAAAATAAATTATTTGAATATAAATTTGCCTCAAACAATTTAAAAAAACAACAATGAAAAAAATTTATTTTATTGCTCTATTTGCATTAATGTGCAATTTTGCAATGGCTCAAATTGAGCGAACTGAGTATCGTGGTGCATTTGCTCCAGCTCCCGCAGCTATGTGGACAGATTCTTGGACAAGTTGGGATCCACAAAATGAACCTTACACGAATAGTGCAACCATCGTGAATGTTACTACTGACATTACTACAAACACAACATGGAAAGCTTCACAAACTTACAGGTTGTCTGGTTTAATTTATGTTAGAAACAACGTGACTTTAACTATTGAAGCTGGAACCGTAATTAAAGGTGTTTCTACTTCTGCAGGAACTGCATTGATAATTACTAAAGGATCAAAAATTAGTGCTATTGGTACTGCTTTGAAACCAATTGTATTTACATCTGATAAAACATCTGGAAACAGACAACCAGGAGACTGGGGAGGAATAGTTTTGCTAGGTAAAGCTGGATTCAATCTTAATGGTGGTGTAAACACTATAGAAGGAATAACTGCTTCTGTAAACACAGAATATGGCGGAGGAACTTCTCCTAGTAATAATGACAATTCTGGAACTTTAAAATATGTTCGTATTGAATATGCTGGTTTTGTGTTTTCTCCAAATAATGAATTAAATGGATTGACATTTGGAGCTGTTGGAAATGGAACTACAATTGATTACGTTCAGGTTTCTTCTGCTTATGATGATTCTTTTGAGTGGTTTGGTGGTTCGGTAAACTGTAAACACTTGGTTGCTTTCAAAGGATTAGATGATGATTTTGATACTGATAATGGATATAAAGGAGCTGTACAATTTGCATTGGCAATTAAAGATCCAAGTTTTGCAGATAATCCTGCAGTTTCTACATCAGAAGGTTTTGAATCTGATAATAATCCTACTGGAGCACTTTCTCCAGATGGCTATGATACTACTTCTGCAATTTTTTCAAACTGTACTTTAATTGGACCTGCTAAACGTGCTTCATTATTTGGAGTTAGTGTTGCATCTGGACATGCAAAACCTTTGAGATTGAGAAGAGTTACACAATTAAAAATTTACAACTCCATTTTTATGGATTTCAAAAACAATTATTTATTTGTTGACGGATCTACAACGGTGGCAAACGTTACAAATGGAACTTTGAAATTTAAAAACAATATTATAGCTGGTATTTCAAGTGCCGATTTATTGTTATTTCCTAATGGTGTAAGTTCAGCTGGAGCCTCTGTTGCTGCTACAAATACTTGGATGACAAATTCAGGGAATACTGTTGAATCTAGTACAGGTCTTTTAACAAAAGCTTACGGCGCTACAAATGCTGATTGGTCTGCTGGGAATTTTTCATTAAATGCATTAAACTTAGATTATCGCCCAGGAACTATAGCTTCTTCAGGTGCTGATTTCTCTGATGCATCGATAGCAGCTTTATTATCAACTCCAGTTGTTGTTGATGGTACAACTCCTTCAGTTCCAAATTTAGGTGTTGTAAATTACTGTAAAGGCGCTCTTGCAAGTGCATTAACTGCAAATTTATCTAATACTGGAATTGCTTTAAAATGGTATAAAGCTACAACTGCTTCAGGAACACAAACTTTATTACCAGCTGCTCCGATTCCTACTACAACTACAGTAGGAACTCAATACTACTGGGTATCTCAAACTACTGCTGGTGCTGAAAGTGCAAAAGTTGCAATTACGGTTAATATAATCGCTTTGCCAATTGAGGTAATTTCTGTTATCACAGGTAGAGGACCAGAAATCAGTGCTGCAGTTTATGCTTCTGGAGTTGCTGTAGGTCCTTATATTGGAACTTCAACTAACTTTACTTATTCTGTAACTCCTTTTGCAGACACTACACTTTCTTATTTATGGTCTGTTCCTAATGGAGTTAATATTGTTTCTGGTCAAGGAACAAATACTTTAACCGTAAATTATGCAAATGTTGCTCCTGGAAATGCTACTTCAGTAGGTTCTATCAATGTTCAAGCTGAAAACACTAGTGGTTGTAAAACCTTAGCAAAAATTTTAGCAATTACTAAAGCTTTACCAGCTGCTCCAAGTGCTATCAAAATGACTGATGCTTCTATGACAGTTCCAGTTTCTGGAGTTGCTACTGCTGTTACATCGTATGCTAAATATATGGGTTCAACAACTCCATTAACATTAACGGCTACACCAGTTGCTGCTGCATCTTCTTATGAATGGGAATTGCCTGCAGGTGTATCTATCTCTTCAGGAACTGTTGGTACTTCTTATGATCGTTTTTTCACAGCAGAACCTTTCAGTGCGCCATTAACTTCTCAACCAGCTCCTGCAACAGGAACTAAATTTTGGAAAGTTACTTATGTACCAACTACTCAAACTATTGGAAACAATACAACTGTAGTTACTACATCTACAGCTACACAACACATCATGGGGGCTGATTATACTTATACATTTACTATCACTGCGGGACAAACTGCTGCTGTAAATGATTTATTTACATACAATGGAAATACCTATAAAGTATCAACAGCTTTGACTAGTACAGCTACAACTTTAGTTTGTAAACAAAATACAACTACTGCTTTAGGAACTTATCCAACTGCTCCTTCTACAACAGTTAGTGGTAGCTTAGTAAAAGTTTCTAATAGTAGCACTATTGCTTTCACAAAAATTGTAAAAGCGGGTTATGATGCTACAACATCTCAGGCTTATGCTCCTTATGGTACTGTAATTACTAGTGATAAAAATTCAATTTTAGTGAATTTTGCTGGAGTTACTTCTTCTTCTGCTACGGCTTTGTATATTGGTGTTAAATCTAAAAATGGTGTGGGTGTTTCAGTTACTAGCAATGTTACAAATGTTGATGTAGTCGCTTCGGCTTTAGCACCAGCTGATGCTATCCCAGGATTATACAACAGAACGTATTCTGAAGTATTCACTGTAATCAATCCTACAACATTAACAAACGGTATTTCAGTTATTACTCCTGCTGGTTATGCTGTTAAAACTGCAAAATTATTAAAAATTTCTGCAGCGGTTCCAACTGCCCCAACTACTTTAGTATTAACTAATCCTAATGGAACGAGCACAACTGCTGCTGTAACATCAATTGGTCATTACTTTAATACAACAACTCCTTTTACTTTAACTGCAGGAGTAGTTGCTACGGGAACTTCATACGAATGGGAATTACCAACAGGTGTTGTTAGAACTGACGCTCAAGGTACAAATTCAACAGAAAGATTTATTACAGTTAATTTTTCAGGTGTTGAACCAGGTACTACTTATTTATATCTAGGAGTAAAAGCTAAAAACAATATTGGAGTATCAGTAACACTTACTAATGGAACTTTGATTCCAGCTCCTGTTACACCATCTACTGCAAAATTGTTAAAACTTACAGCTGTAGCTCCTATTGCTCCAGCAACGTTAGTGTTAACAAATCCAACTTCAACTACTCCAGCAACTGCAATAACTTCAATTGGTGCGTACTTAGGCACAACAAAAGATTTAAAATTAACTGCAGGTGTAGTTGCAACTGCAACTTCATACGAATGGGAATTGCCAGAAGGTGTTGTTAGAACAGATGTTCCAGGTAGTACAAGTTCAACAAGTAACTCTATTATAGTTAATTTTTCTGGTGCTACACTAACAGCTACTTCATCATTGTATGTAGGTGTAAAATCTAAAAATGGTTTTGGAGTATCAGTAACGCTTACTAATGGAACTTTAATTCCAGCTCCTGCTACACCATCTACTGCAAAATTGTTAAAACTTACAGCTGCTTTACCTGCTGTAGTTGCAACAGTATCTGGTCAGTTATTATTAGTTAATTGTGGTCAAAGCTATGATTATACAATTACTGCTCCACTAGGTGCAAGATCATATTTAATTACTGCTCCAGTTGGATCTGTTGTTACTTCTGCAAATGGAGTTCAAGGTGCTACTGCAAATATTTTAACAACAACTGATTTAACTTTCTCAGTAGTTTATCCATTAATTATTATTACTGACAACAAGCTACTTGTTAAATCAATAAATTTAGTTGGACCATGTGCTTCATCTAAATCATTGACATTAACAAAAGGTTCAGCTTGTTCTGGTATTGTTTCAAACACTACAATTGATGAAACATCAAGAGTTAATGTTACTGAAATGTATCCAAATCCAACAAGTGATTCTTTCAATGTTGAATTGTCTTCTGCTAAAGCAAATGACGTTTCTGTAACTGTTTATTCTTTTGATGGAATGGTTGTAAGTTCTAAAAACGTTGAATTATCTGAAGGTAACAACGTAATTAGTGAAAACCTTTCTTCTCAAAGAAATGGAATTTATGTGGTTAGAATTGTTAATTCATCTACAGGTGAAGTAATTATCAAAAAGATAGTTAAACAATAATAATAAGTTTTTTAATTAAAAGGTCGTCGAAAGGCGGCCTTTTTTTATTTAAAATTATTGCTTAATCGTTCAAGTGTAACAGCAATTTATTTAGTAAAATTTCATTGAACTAATTTGAAATAACAAGCTATTATTTAAAAATTAAGTACGCTAATTTGTTGTAATGTAAAATTAGCTCCATAATTATACTGGATTATTTTATTTGGACCTACAGTTATTAAATGAGAATCTAACGGAATTACATCAGTAATTGGTTCGGAATATGAATTCTCAAGAACTAGTTGAGATGGATTATCATTGTTAAATATTTTCAATCCTTCACTACCACAGCCAACATATATTGCATTGTTTCTAATTCCTAATCCTTGAGGTTTACTCACAAAATAGGTAGATACTAAAACTGGATTTGTAATATCTACAACATCAATTACATTAATTTGATCCTGAATTGCTCCACAAGTTGATCCGCCTTTAACTGTAATGTAAGCATAATGTCCATAAACAAAAACTGGATCACAGCCAGTTGCATGTGAAAACCCCGAAATGAAAGTTGGATTAAATTCGTCTGTTGCATCAATCACGTGCATTCCACTAGTGGCACCTACAAATAAATAATCTTTTTGGATAAATAAGGTTTCAAATTCCCCTGCATTAATCCATTGTGTCATATAAATAGATTTATCATAAAAAGTAGCAACAGGATTGCTGATATTAAATACATTCAATCTGTAGTTATCTAAAGTATAAAGTGCATTTCTATTTATTTGAAAACGGGCATAAGACCCTCCAGTACCTATCGCTCCAGCAGAATTTAAACTTAAAAATGAAGCGGTTGCATCGCAAGTTAAAAAATATTCGTTTCCTTCTGGAAAATCTCGATATTCTAAGCCATATCCTGTAATGATTTCGTCATTATTTGCAACTGTATTGTAATCATAAAATTCTGCATTATTTGGGTAGGTTGGATTGAAACTAATCGCATTTTCAACAGTCCTAACTAAGGTTATATTTTGAATATTTGAAATATCAAAAACTACCAAATCAATAAAATTATCAGCATATAAAAAATTTCCTTTTACAGCAATATCATGAACTCCCGCAATATTAATGAACGCAATATTTAACGGAGATGCTGGGTTATGATTGTCAAAAACATGAACACCACCTTCCTTGGCGATATAAAATAAATAGTTTTCAGCGACATATATTTTCCCTTCTGAATTAGTTCGTCTGCTTTGAGAAACCGAAACAGAACTCCTTACAGAAGCTAGTGATTTTATTATTGGAACAGCAAAAAGTGCTTTTTTGGAATCATCCCTATCCGTTGAGCAAG
Organism: Flavobacterium sp.; assembly: GCA_044373975.1. Lineage (GTDB taxonomy): Bacteria > Bacteroidota > Bacteroidia > Flavobacteriales > Flavobacteriaceae > Flavobacterium. Next base: position 33,458 of record JBILPJ010000003.1, read on the forward strand.
AGGAATAAAACAGCACAAATAAACACGCAAAACTTATTTTTAATACATTCATAATTAATGATTTAATTCAAAGTTAATACTATTATTTATACCTAAATAAATAAAATGAAAACAATTGATAAAAAACAATTAATAAATGTTAATAATCACGATTTTCAAGGATTCAACATATACTAATAAATGGTATTAAAAATAGTGTTATTTTTGCGGTATCAAAATTTACAAAATGTCATTAAAAAAAGCCTATTTACTTATTTTCATTATATTATTAATTGACCAAATTTCTAAAGTCTATATCAAAACTCATTTTGTATTGGGTGAAGAAGTTACCGTTTTCAATTGGTTCAAAATTCTATTTATAGAAAATGAAGGAATGGCTTGGGGAACACAAATTCCGGGGTCGTATGGAAAAATAATTTTGACAGTGTTCCGATTATTTGCTGTTGTAGGAATCGGTTATTGGCTTTGGGATGCCGTTAGAAAACACAGTTCCAATTTTCTTGTTGTTGCCATAGCTTTGATTTTTGCAGGTGCTTTTGGAAACATAATCGATTCGGTTTTCTACGGAGTTATTTTCGATGACAGTTACCACACTGTTGCAACCGCATTTTCAGATAAAGCCTACGGAACATTATTCCACGGGAAAGTCGTAGATATGTTCTATTTTCCTATTTGGGAAGGGAACTTGCCAAGTTGGTTGCCTTTTTGGGGTGGAAAATACTTCACTTTTTTCAATGCTATTTTCAATGTTGCCGATATGGCGATTTCTACAGGAGTTGGAATTTTATTAGTTTTTAATAAAAAAGCATTCGGAAAAGAGTAGTTTTTTAGAAAATTTTATTAAAAAAGTTTGCCACGAATTCCTTTAATTTTCACCAATAAAATTTGCGAATTTGCGTAGTTTTTTAAGAAATCTTGAATTCAAAAACACTTTTGGGAGTAACACAATAATCTAATTTTACATCGCCTTCAAAAACATCCGAAATCAGTTCTTCGGGTTCAAAGAAAGACAAGCCAATTTTTATTGTATCTGGATTGCATTCTGACAAAAATTTATCATAAAATCCTTTTCCATAACCAACACGATTTCCAACTGTGTCAAATGCTAAAAGCGGTACAAAAACCACTTCCAATTTATTTACAGGAACTTGAAGGCCATCAACAGGTTCCGGAATATTGTATTCGTTTTTTTTGATTTTTGTGTTGTCCGTCAATAAATAATGTGTCATGTTCCGACTTTCAAAATCACTTTTTGAAATGCAGATTTCTTTGTCTTTCCCTGATAATAAATGCAAAATAAATTCTGTATTCACTTCTTTTTGCTCTTCAATTGGCAGAAACAAATGAAAATAGGTCTTTTCCCAAATTGGTAATGTCAGCACTTTATTGGCAATAGCCAAACTCATTTCGTCAATATCTTTTTCAGAAAGTAACTGACGGAGTGTTTTGTATTTTGTGCGAACTTCTTTTTTTAGCATAAATGGAAACTTTTAAATCGGTTATAAAAGTACTCAAATGATCTAGTTCTACGTGTTCCATGATCACAATTTTATACCATTTATTCCCTTTTTCGTGTTTTTCGGGAACTAAATTATATTTCACCGCTAATCTTTTGGGAATATATTGCGCATGAATTGTTATAATGTTTAAAAAAGGTTCTCTAAAATACTCAACATCCAATTCATCTAATTTGTCGCTTAACCACTGGGTTCGCATTTGCAAAACTCGAATTTTTTCGCACCAACCAAATGGTCCGTAAGTAAATAATATCATCCAAACCGCAATCGCATTTGCCCCTGAGCGACTCCCGCAAAGCGTCAAATCCATTCCCTCAACGTAGGCAGCTTCTTTGGTTAAAACATTTTCTATTAATCCCTTTCGGCAAATGAAAATCCCAGTGCCATAGGGTGCTTGCAACATTTTATGGGCGTCAATTGTAACAGAACTTATCTTGGGATTTCCAAAATTTATTTTGCTGTCTTTGTTGCTAATCGGATAAACAAAACCGCCATACGCACCATCAATATGAACTTTATAAATAAGATTATATTTTTCTAATATTTGAATATAATCCTCAGGGTCATCAACCGATCCAAACATAGTTGTTCCCATATTAAAAACAACAATGAAATATTTTTTACCACTATTTTTTGCCTTAATAATAATGGTTTCAAGTGCAAAAACATCAATTTGACGGTTTTCAAAATCAACAGGAATTTTCAGTAAATCCAACATTAATACATTCGCCCCTTTTGGAATAGAATAATGCGTATCTTCTGAAGCGAGTATGACAATTTCATTAAGTTTGGCATCTAATTTATGCATAAAATAGTTCCGAAACATCCAAATAGCTTGAATATTAGCCTCTGTTCCGCCAGGCGCAATATAACCATCAAAAGAGTTTGGTTTTGCTTTGAAAATATCTACTGCAAGTACATTTAAAACTTCCCGTTCCATTTCTTGAGTTCCTTTAAATGCCTTTTCAGAAGTTCCTAAAGTGTGACATCCAATGTGATTTGGATTAGCAACATAAGTTTGTAAAACTGGAGCATCTTTCAAAAAAGGGGCGTCACTATTGAAAACTTTTCCATCTAATTTTGAGGCAGGATAGCCTAAAGCAGAATCGTGAGAGAAATTCACGTTTTTTCCAAGTGCTTTTTCTACTCGTTCTAATTTCGCTTTTTCAGTAAGTTTTGTCCAGTATAGCATATATTTGATTTTCGTCAAAAATACATCGCCATATCAACATAAAATATGATAATTGTTAGGTTTCTAAATGAGTAGAAATGTGATAAATAGCATCCCCTTGATATACAATTGGAGCATCATTTACATTGATAATATAACCCGAATTTGGCGCTTTTACTTTGTGTTCAATTTTACCGTAAGGGTCTGAAATCGTTGCTAATAATTGCCCCTTTTCAACATAATCCCCAATAGTTGTAAAGCCATGAAACATACCAGAAAATTTGGCGCGAATCCAATTTGATTTTTCAATATAAATGGTTTCTCTTTCGGATATTGATATGGTTTTTTTGATATTTAACATCCCAAAATGTTTTAGAATCCGTTTGGTTCCCTCAATTCCGTGTTGTGTAATTTCGTCATTGATATTAATCGATTTCCCACCTTCAAACAACAACATTTTCACACCCAATTTATCGCAAGAATTTCGAAACGAGCCAATAATATTTTTTGAATACAATCCAAAAGGAGCTTGGAAAATATCTGAAAGTGCTTTTAATTCTTGGTTTTCAGGAACAATTCGTATTTGCGGAGCGTTGAATCTGCTTGAACCGCCAGCATGAAAATCTATGGCATAATCAACGTGAGGCATAATTTCTTTTAATAAATAATAGGCAAATCTACTTGCTAACGAACCTTTTTTACTACCAGGAAAAACTCTATTCAAATCCCTTTTATCTGGAAATTCTCTAGTCTGATTTACAAATCCAAACACATTAATCACAGGAATACAAATGACGGTTCCTGTTTTTGGTTTGTTGATTTTTCGAGTAATAAGTTGCCGAACAATTTCAATTCCGTTAATTTCATCACCGTGTAATCCTGCCGAAAGTAAGATTGTTGGTCCACTAAATTTAGAACGTTCTACAATTATTGGAATTTTCAATTTTGTCATCGTGTGCAAAGTTGCAATTTCCATATTAATGGTTTTGCTTTCGCCGGGCAAAATAATTTCCTTTAAAATTGTAATACTTTTATGTTCTAAATGATTCATAATTACGTTTAAAAGCTAAAAGTAGAAAATTATGTGTTACAAATTATAAGTTCTGTGTAGTTTTTCGGTTTTGAAAGCAAGATTTTGTAATTTTGAGCACCAAAAAAAATCCAAAGCGGTTTTAAATCGGATTCATATATAAAATAAATGCAAAATCCTTCGCTTCAACTTCAAATACAAACACTTCCAGACGGTCCTGGAGTGTATCAATATTATGACAAAGAAGGAAAAATTTTGTATGTTGGAAAAGCCAAAAACTTAAAGAAAAGAGTTGCTTCCTATTTTAATAAAATTCACGATACAGCAAAAACAAATGTTTTAGTCAAGAAAATTGTAACCATAAAACACATTGTCGTTCCCACCGAAACTGATGCGCTTTTATTGGAAAATAATTTAATAAAAACATTGCAACCACGCTACAATGTATTGCTTCGTGACGACAAAACCTATCCTTGGATTTGCATAAAAAAAGAACCTTTTTCAAGGATTTTTCCAACGAGAAGAATGGTAAAAGATGGTTCTGAATATTTTGGTCCTTATACGAGTTTTAAAACGGTAAACACGATTTTAGAGTTAATAAAAGAACTGTATCCGCTGCGAACGTGCAATTATGATTTGAGCAAAAACAACATCGAAACCTATAAATTCAAAGTGTGTTTAGAATACCATATTGGGAATTGCAAAGGCCCTTGTGAAGGATATGAATCATTAGAAAATTATCAGAAACAAGTTGACGCCATCCGAGAAATTTTGAAAGGAAATTTCAAAGAAAGCATGAAGGATTTCAAAAAAGTAATGACTGATTTGGCTTCAGAAATGCATTTTGAAGAAGCTCAAAAAATCAAAGAAAAGATAGAAATTCTAGAGAATTACCAATCGCGATCCACAATTATCAATCCAAAAATTACCAATATTGATGTGTTTTCGATTGTATCCGATGAAAGTGCGGCATTTATTAATTTTCTGCAAATTTCCCACGGCTCGATTATTCGTTCGCATACAATGGAAATAAAAAAGAAATTGGACGAAACCGATGCGGAATTATTGGAACTTGCCATTATCGAATTGCGGGAACGCTTCCAATTATTATCGAGAGAAATTATTGTTCCTTTTGAAGTTGATTTGGGTGAAAACATAAAAATTACCGTTCCACAATTGGGCGATAAAAAGCAAATTTTAGAGTTATCTATTCGAAATGCTAAATTTTACAGAATTGAGCAGTTGAAACAACTTCAAATTGTAGATCCAGAACGGCATTCCAACCGAATTATGGCGCAAATGCAAAAAGATTTACGGTTACACGAAGAACCTCGACATATTGAATGTTTTGACAATTCAAATATTCAAGGAACCAATCCTGTTGCGGCTTGTGTGGTTTTTAAAGATGGAAAACCGAGCAAAAAAGACTACCGCCATTTCAATATAAAAACCGTTGTTGGGCCAGATGATTTTGCATCGATGGAAGAAGTGGTTTTCAGAAGATACAAACGTATGCTTGAAGAAAACCAAAATTTGCCACAACTTATCATTATTGACGGAGGAAAAGGGCAATTGTCCTCGGCATTAAAAAGTATTGATGTCTTGGGATTACGAGGGAAAATCGCCATAATTGGAATTGCAAAACGTTTAGAAGAATTGTTTTATCCGGGAGATTCTATCCCATTATATTTAGATAAAAAATCGGAAACCTTGAAAGTTATCCAGCAATTACGAAATGAAGCGCACCGATTTGGAATTACATTTCACAGGGACAAACGAAGCAAGGCTGCACTAAATTCATCTATTGAAAGCATTCCTGGAATTGGCGAAAAAACAATGCTTTCGTTAATTCAGCATTTTAAAAGTGTTAAAAGATTAAAATTAGCTACCGAAAAAGAAATTTCTGAGGTGGTTGGGGTATCAAAAGCCAAAAAAATTACCGACTTTTACAAACCAATTTAAAAGATAAAATGAAAAACATCGCAGCGTTCGTTTTCTTCATTCTTGTATTTTCACAAAGCACTTTTTCGCAAGAGCCGATAAAACCCAGACAAAAAGTAGGTTTGGTATTAAGCGGTGGCGGAGCAAAAGGATTTGCGCATATTGGGGTTTTGAAAGTGTTGGAACAGGCGGGCGTGAAAATTGATTATATCGGCGGAACGAGCATTGGTGCGGTAGTTGGCGGTTTGTATGCTACTGGATATAACGCCACTCAAATAGATTCCATATTTAAAGATACCGATTTCAAGAACCTAATAACCGATTTTATTCCGCGTTCCTCTAAGAATTTCTATGAAAAAAGAAATGATGAATTGTACGCACTTACATTGCCTGTAAACAAGTTCAAAGTTGGGATTCCAGTCGCTTTATCAAAAGGAATGTACAATTTTAATTTGCTTTCCAGACTTACAAATAGCGTCCGACACGTTCGGGATTTTAATAAATTACAAATTCCTTTTTTGTGTATCGCTACAGATATTGAAACGGGAGAACAAGTAATTTTAGATAAAGGCTGTTTGCCACAAGCATTATTGGCGAGTTCGGCATTTCCATCTTTATTTTCACCGGTTGAAATTGATGGAAAATTTTTGGTTGACGGTGGCGTTTCAAATAATTATCCAATTGATGAAATTCGGAAATTAGGTGCCGATGTGATTATTGGTGTTGATGTTCAAGACGATTTAAAAGACAGAAATAGTTTGAATGACGCTACCAAAATACTAGTTCAAATTACGAATCTTCAGATGATTCAAAAAATGAGAATGAACAAGTCGTCAACTGAAATTTATATAAAACCAGAAGTAAATGCATTTGGAATAATCTCATTTGACGACACTCAAGAAATTATAAAAAAGGGGGAAGAAGCAGCTTTTTCAGTATTTGAAAAAATAAAATTATTAGCCGATTCGACTACAACCTTCAAAATAAATAATCTAAAAAAAGAGAGTGAGACGCTTCATATTAATAATATTAATATCAATAAATTAGACAATTATACTAGGTCTTATGTAATTGGGAAATTAGGTTTCAAAGCAAAAACGAATATCGATTATAGTGGCTTGAAAATTGGAATTGACAACTTGAGTGCCACACAAAATTTCAAAAAAATTACCTATTCATTTGATAAAAAAGACACTTTTGATGATTTGAATATTACACTTACAGAAAATCCACAGCGAACTTTTTTGAAATTTGGATTTCATTATGATGGACTATTTAAAAGTTCTGTTTTAGTAAATTTGACACAGAAAAAAGTACTTTTAAAAAATGATGTAGCCCTTTTAGATGTTGGATTGGGGGATAATTTAAGATATAATTTTGAATATTATATTGACAATGGATTCCATTGGAGTTTTGGATTAAAATCAAAATACAACCGATTTACAAAGAATGTTTCAACCGATTTTAACAACGGACTTCTACTAACGCAATTAGGAATTAAAACACTAAACATTGATTATTCTGATTTTACAAATCAAGCGTATGTGCAAACCGTGCCTTTTCAAAAATTTCTTTTGGGAATTGGAGTAGAATATAAAAACTTAAAAATCAGTTCAGAAACAATCTCAAATACAATCCCAATTATAGAAAATAGTAATTATTGGAGCGGATTTGGTTCCTTAAAATACGACTCATTTGACAATAAATATTTTCCAAAAAGCGGATGGGCATTTTCAACAGATTTTCAAACCTATTTACACTCAACAGATTTTACAAATCAATTTCAGCCTTTTTCAATCGTGAAAAGTGATTTTGGAATCGTAAAAACATTTTATAAAAAAGCAACTATCAAATTTCAAAGTGAAGCTGGCGTTAAAATTGGCAAAGGAAGTGTTCCGTTTTTAGATTTTGTTTTAGGAGGTTATGGGTTTAATCCTATAAATAATATCAAACAGTTTTATGGTTATGACTTTATTAGTATTGCTGGAAACAGTTTTATCAAGACTTCATTCACGTTAGATTACGAATTTTACAAAAAAAACCATTTGAATTTTTCAGGAAATTACGCTCAAGTAAACGATGATTTATTTCAAAATACAGAATGGATTTCTAAACCTAAATTTTCGGGATATGCCGTTGGCTATGGCTTAGAAACAATTGTTGGTCCTGTAGAAGTAAAATATACGTGGTCACCAGAATTGAGTAAAGGCTATACTTTATTCACTATCGGTTTTTGGTTTTAATAAAAAATCGTCTCAAAACTGATATAAATGTTTGAAGTTGTGTAAAATTCTATATATTTGAAATTCTAAAAATTTAAAAAAAGTTAAATATGTCAATTTGGAAGAAAAAACCGCTTGCGCAATTATTAAACGAAGCCTCGGAATCTGAAAAAGGATTAAAAAGAACATTAACCGCTTGGTCACTTATTGCCTTGGGAATTGGCGCAATTATTGGCGCTGGATTATTTGTTAGAACCGCAACTGCCGCTGCTCAAAACGCAGGCCCATCAGTAACTATCGGTTTTATTGTTGCTGCAATTGGTTGCGCATTAGCAGGATTATGTTACGCTGAATTATCATCTTCAATACCAATTTCTGGAAGTGCTTATACCTATACTTACGCCACAATGGGCGAGCTTTTGGCTTGGATTATTGGTTGGGATTTAATCTTAGAATATGCCGTAGGAGCAGCAACTGTGGGAATTGCTTGGAGCGAATACCTGAATAATTTACTGGTCAATGTGCTTCATACGAGCCCTATCCCCTACTCATTATCCCATTCGCCATTCCAACATTTTACCGACCCAGTTACTGGCGTGGTTTCAAATGGAATGATAAATTTACCTGCCTTTTTTATTGTCGCGGTAATTAGTTTATTGCTTATAAAAGGAACTCAAGAATCTGCATTTGTCAATGGAATTATCGTGGTTGTGAAAGTTTCAATCGTAATTATGATTATTGTTTTTGGTTGGAATTTCATAAACCCAGTAAATCACACACCATATATTCCTCAAGATTCAAGCTTTACAGACGATCAAGGAATTGCTCATCATTATGGTGGAATAATGGGAATTTTAGGAGCTGCTGGAACCGTGTTTTTTGCATTTATTGGTTTTGATGCTGTAAGTACTGCTGCTCAAGAAACGAAAAATCCAAAGCGAGATATGCCAATCGGAATCTTAGGTTCGTTGGCTGTTTGCACCGTTTTATACATTCTTTTTGCCCACGTATTAACTGGAATTGCTACGGTTGAAGATTTTAGAACGGGTGGAAAAGAAGCTTCTGTTTCTTTTGCAATTGGAAAATATATGATTGGTTATCAATGGCTGGCACAGTTTGTTACGGTTGCCATTTTAGCAGGATTTTCATCTGTAATATTGGTAATGTTATTAGGTCAATCTCGAGTTTTTTACGCTATGGGAAAAGACGGATTATTGCCAAAAGCATTCGGAGATTTACATCCAAAATACAAAACACCTTATAAAGCTAATCTTGCAATTTTAGTAATTGTTGGACTATTTGCTGCTTTTATTCCAGGCGATATTGTTGGAGATATGACTAGTATTGGAACACTATTTGCTTTTATTCTTGTTTGTATTTCTGTAATTGTATTAAGAAAAACAGAACCAGAGTTGAAACGCGAATTTAAAACGCCTTTCGTTCCATTAGTCCCGATTCTTGGAGTAATTGTTTGCTTGGCTATGATTTACGGTTTGGGCTGGACAAACTGGTTGCGATTAGGAGTTTGGTTAGCAATAGGACTTGTTTTCTATTTTGTTTACAGCAAGAAAAATAGCAAACTGAACAACCCCGATAAATAAAAATTTAAATCAAAAAATATAAGGCATTAAAGAGAAATTCTTTAGTGCCTTTTCTTTTTTATAAATATTTCGCAATAAACACCACTTAAAATTAAATTTTTACGATATTTGTAATATGAAAGCAACTTGGATCGGTTTATTAGATTATCTGCAATTTCTCATCAAGAGAAACCCAGAATGATTTGCATCTTTTAATTAAATAAAAAGCGAAGTTTTTAAAACTTTAATCCTTAATTTAAAACAAATAAAGATGCCAAT
>JBILPJ010000149.1:0-5767 GCA_044373975.1 Flavobacterium sp.
TTTAACAATTACTTCGCCTTTTATTTTTAAACCAATTTTACCGCCTTCCACGTTCACCGCATTCGATTCCACCGTAATTGTTTTACGAATTGGACCCGGATTCATATTGTATTTCACGTCAATTTTCCCCGTATTTCCTGGTAAAATCGGCTCAGTCGGCTTCGTCGGAACCGTACATCCGCACGTAGATTGCACATTTGTAATAATCAACGGCGCATCGCCCGTATTTCTATACTCAAAAGTTCGAATTCCACTATCAGAATCCTTCGAAACCGTCCCGAAATCAACCGTATTGTCTTTATTCAAAAATTCAATTTTCGCCCCAACTTGAGCAAAACAAGCCACATTCATAGCGAAAAAGGCAGATAATATAAGTAATTTTTTCATCGAATTAAAATTTTATTTGTTACTGTAAAGCTACTTTATTTTAATTAATTGCACAAATTTATATTTCCCTTTTTAAACTGTACATAATTATTTACTTTTGTAGCAATTACAAAAAACGTACCAATTCACAATCTCTTTTTTTAGAAGCGAAAATTTTGGCATTTTCAGTAATTCATATTCCTGCTGTCCGCTGCAATCCTCGCTAAAAAGCGAGGGATTTTCGCTGCCATCAGGGCTATAATTTTTTTCATTTGAATACTTAGAAATGTTCAAAAACACAACAATTAGAAATAACGAACAAACAATAAAATGACAATTCCATCGCAATTCGACGCTAAAAACATAGAAGATAAATGGTACGAATACTGGATGAAAAACAACTATTTTCATTCCACACCCGACCATAGAACTCCTTATACCATTGTCATTCCACCACCAAATGTTACAGGCGTGCTGCACATGGGACACATGCTCAACAACACCATTCAAGATGTTTTAATTCGTCGTGCACGACTAAAAGGATTCAACGCCTGTTGGGTTCCAGGAACCGATCACGCATCCATTGCAACCGAAGCAAAAGTAGTAGCAAAACTAAAAGCCGAAGGAATCAACAAATCGGATTTAAGTCGCGAAGAATTTTTGAAACACGCATACGAATGGACTGATAAATACGGCGGTGTAATCCTGGAACAACTTAAAAAATTAGGAGCTTCTTGCGATTGGGAACGCACAAAATTCACAATGGATCCTGATATGTCAGCATCTGTAATCCGCTCGTTCGTTGATTTGCACAAAAAAGGACTAATATATCGTGGTTTCAGAATGGTTAATTGGGATCCCGAAGCCAAAACAACACTTTCTGACGAAGAAGTGATTTTTGAAGAACAACAAGGAAAATTATATTATATAAAATACCTAATCGAAGGAACTTCAGACTTTGTTACGGTTGCAACAACGCGCCCAGAAACAATTTTTGGCGACACCGCTATTTGCATCAATCCAAATGATGAACGCTTTTCACATTTAAAAGGAAAAAAAGCAATTGTGCCAATTTGCGGAAGAATAATTCCAATTATCGAAGACGATTATGTTGATATTGAATTTGGTACGGGCTGTCTAAAAGTTACGCCTGCTCACGATATGAACGATAAAACCCTTGGCGAAAAACATAATTTAGAAATTATCGATATTTTCAATGAAGATGCATCGCTAAATAGTTTTGGATTGCATTATCAAGGGAAAGACCGTTTTGTAGTTCGAGAAGAAATTTCAAAAGAATTGGAAGCAAATGGCAGTTTGGTAAAAACTGAAATCCACTTAAATAAAGTAGGAACTTCAGAAAGAACCAAAGCCGTAATCGAACCTCGTTTATCCGACCAATGGTTTCTAAAAATGGAAGATTTGGTAAAACCAGCTATAAAATCAGTGTTGGTTGATGGAGAAATAAAATTGCATCCAGCTCGTTTTAATAATACCTACGCACATTGGTTGAATAACATTCGTGATTGGAATATTTCTCGTCAATTATGGTGGGGACAACAAATTCCCGCGTACTTTTTTAGTCCCGATGGTTCGGGAGGAAAAGAAGATTATGTTGTAGCCGAAAATATTGAAGACGCTTTAGTTTTAGCGAAATCCAAAACCAACAACCAACAACTAACAACCAGCAACCTTCGCCAAGACGTTGATGCTCTTGATACTTGGTTTTCCTCTTGGCTTTGGCCAATGTCAGTTTTTGGAGGAATTATGGATCCTGAAAACGAAGATTTCAAATATTATTATCCAACAAATGACTTGGTTACAGGTCCAGATATTTTGTTTTTCTGGGTTGCTCGAATGATAATTGCGGGTTATGAATACACAGGTAAAAAACCATTTACAAATGTATATTTAACAGGTTTAGTTCGCGATAAACAACGCCGAAAAATGTCTAAATCATTAGGAAACTCGCCCGAACCTTTAGAATTAATTGAAAAATTTGGTGCCGATGGCGTTCGTGTAGGATTGCTTTTGAGCGCTTCTGCTGGTAACGACATTATGTTTGATGAAGAGTTGTGCAACCAAGGAAAAGCATTTACAAACAAGATTTGGAACGCCTTTAAATTAATCCGAGGTTGGGAAGTTAGCGCGACTATTCCTCAACCTGAATCTTCAAAAGTAGCTATAGAATGGTACGAAGCGAAGTTGCAACAAACGCTTTTGGAAATCGAAGATAATTTCGAGAAATACAGAATTTCTGATGCCTTAATGGGAATCTACAAATTGGTTTGGGACGATTTTTGTTCTTGGTTTCTCGAAATGATAAAACCAGCATATCAAGCACCAATAGACAAAATCACTTTTGATAAAGCAATTGAAATGCTGGAAAGTAACTTGAAATTATTGCATCCATTTATGCCATTTCTAACAGAAGAAATTTGGCATTACATCGCAGAACGAACACCTGAAGAAGCTTTGATTGTTTCAACTTGGCCAGTTTTAAAACCATTTAACGAAAGTTTAATTGTTGATTTTGAAAACACAATGGAAGTAATTTCTGGAATTAGAACCATCAGAAAAGACAAAAACATTCCGTTTAAAGATACTATTGAATTGCGGATTGTAAACAACGATACAGCTTCGACTTATTTTGATGCGGTGGTAACCAAATTAGGAAATATCACTTCGCTTGAATATGTTTCGGATAAAGTGGATGGTGCTTTATCATTCCGAGTGAAATCAAATGAATATTTTATCCCAATTACAGGGAATATAAATGTAGAAGAAGAAATTGCGAAATTATCAGAAGAGCTGAAATACATTCAAGGATTTTTGAAATCGGTACAAGCAAAATTGTCTAATGAAAAATTTGTTGCTGGTGCGCCCGAAAAAGTATTGGCAAACGAAAAACAAAAAGAAGCAGATGCACTTGCAAAAATTGCAACAATCGAGCAAAGTTTAGCAAGTCTGAAATAAAAGATTAAAATTTTTTTGCCACGAATTTATCGAATTAATTAGCGGAAATTCGTGGCTATTATTTTAAAGAAAATACTCTTAAATTCAAACCGAAAATATAATTTTTAGTTAATTAGAATTTGATAAATACGTATTATTTCTATTTTTATCCTTTATTAAGAATTTTCAAAAACCATAAATGAAGTTTATTCTATTTTCATTACTTACAATCGGAATTGCAACAAAGGGATTTTCTCAATTTGACGGGAATAATTCTATTGCTATTCCTAAAATTAAAAGTAAAGAAAAAGCATTTGCACCAAAGGATAAATCAGATTTAAACACAGTTCCCAAAACGCCACTTGTTTTAGATCCTTTGCCAGCCAACCCAAATACCGAAACTATCTTTAAGAAAATAGGGGAGAGCAAGCCCATAAGTTTGTATTTGAGCAATGAGTTTAAAAATCCAGGAGATATTTACCAACAAAAATTAAATAAAAAAGAAGGCGAAGTTTCTCAAGTTTTTAGGAAAAACCAAAGTTTAGGGGATTTTAAAACCAAATCTACTTTTTTAAGTATTTATTGCCGTGACAATGAATTTGTAGATGGTGACAGGGTTAGAATTTATATTAATGACATTTTAATTCAATCTGATATTTTATTGGATGGCGAGTTTCAGCAATTTGAAGTTTCCTTAAAAAAAGGGTTCAATAAAATTGATATTGAAGCAATCAATCAAGGAAGTTCGGGACCTAATACTGCCGAATTTCAAGTATTTGATGAAAAAGGTGGATTGCTTTCTCAAAACCGATGGAATCTCGCAACGGGTTACAAAGCAACTATTGTAGTGGTTCGGGAGTAGTTTTATTTTTCAATGCCTCTTCGTATTTTTCACCTACAACTTTCCAATTTATAACATTGAAAAAAGCATCAACATAATTTTTCCGTTTGTTTTGATAACCTAAATAATACGCGTGTTCCCAAACATCCAAAGCTAAAATTGGAGTTCCAGCAACAACCGCTTTTGGCATCAAAGGATTGTCTTGATTTGGCGTATTTGTAACTTGAAGTTTACCCGATTTATCAACAACCAGCCAAGCCCAACCAGAACCAAATTGTTTGTTTGCAGCATTTTTAAACTGATTTTTGAAACCTTCAAATGATCCAAATATTTTATTGATGGCAAGCGCTAAAGTATCTTTTGGTTGTCCACCAGCTTTTGACCCCATACATTCCCAAAACAAACCGTGATTGTAATATCCACCGGCATTATTTCTCAAAGTCAAACTGTCGGCTACCGCTTTTGATAAAATTTCTTCAATAGTAAGGTCTTCCAATTCGGTTGCTTTTATCGCTTTGTTTAAACTATTTGTGTAGGCCAAATAATGTTTTGAATAGTGAAGTTCCATCGTACGAGCGTCAATACTTGGTGCTAATGCATCGTAAGAATAAGGAAGTTTAAGCAATTTAAATGCACCGTCTTCTGCAGAAATATCATCTGGACTTCCGATGGTAAATTTATCTTCAGAGGTTGGAAGCGGCACTTCAACAACTTCTGTAAGTTTTTTATTATTACACGAAAGGAGTAGGGTTACCAGTGAAAAACACATTAAAAACCAGCTTGTCTTTTTCATAATAAATAGCTATTTGTTTTTTTGTAATAAAAGTATATTTTCAATGTACAATTCTTTTGCTTCTTCCATTGACAAATGACTTATTTGCATCCAAGCATTTGTTTTAAACGCATTTCTCAAATCAAATTCGGAATTCTGATTGCTGTTTAAAGTGCCAAAAGTAGCTTGTTTGTAATAGGCATAAAGTCGCAATTGTACATCTTGAGGTAAAGAATCCTGCGACATAGCAGCAGCAATTTCAACTGCTTCTTCAAATCGAGTATCTAAATCTTTTGTTGTCATTTATGATTTTATAGCAATAATTGTTTTTCCCCCAACTGCTTTGTCATTAAGTTTCACATTGATTTCTGTTCCCAAAGGTAAAAATAAATCCACTCGCGAACCAAATTTTATAAAACCAGCATCCGTTCCTTGCACAACTTGCATTCCTTCTTCGGCATAATTCACAATTCTTCGGGCTAGAGCACCTGCAATTTGGCGGTATAAAACTTCACCAAATACTTTATTTTCAATTACAACCGTAGTTCTTTCATTTTCTTCACTGGCTTTTGGATGCCAAGCAACTAAGAATTTCCCAGGATGGTATTTGCTGAATTTAACTTTTCCACCCAATGCATATCGCGTAACGTGAACATTTATTGGTGACATAAATATAGAAACCTGAAGTCTTTTATCTTTGAAATATTCACCTTCAAATACCTCTTCAATAACTACTACTTTTCCGTCAACAGGTGCAATAATGTGATTGTCATTTAATGCAACACTTCTTTTTGGATTTCTGAAAAACTGCAAAATCAATAGTAAAAAACATA
>JBILPJ010000004.1:0-42510 GCA_044373975.1 Flavobacterium sp.
AATATAGCAAACACTACTATAATTAATCACTTTTAGGCTATCGTTAATCACTGCAACACTATAATTAATGACTAAAAGACTATAATTATACTCTTTGAGTCATTAATTATAACCTAAAAGATTATAATTAATGACTTTTAGTGATTAGTGAGACTGAAAAAGGTTATTTTGATTAATTATAAGTTGTGGGTTGTAAGTTGTAAGTTGCGGGTTGTAAGTTGTGGGTTGTAAGTTGTAAGTTGCGGGTTGTAAGTTATAAATCTGTGGAAATCCGTTTAATCCGTTTAATCCGTGGCTGATTTTTTTAACCGCAAAGGGCGCAAAGATTTACGCAAAGTTCACAAGGAAAATAAATTATCAATCGTTAGAAATGGTTCTACTTTATGACATTCGACATTTTTTTAACCGCAAAGGGCGCAAAGATTTACGCAAAGAGCGCAAAGAAAATAAATTATTAAACGTTAGAAATGGTTCTAATTTTTGACTTTCGACTTTATGACTTTATGACTTTCGACTAATTTCAAGTCTTATATCTCTTCGTCAATTATCTATTATCCATTACTTAAATGAACTTAAATGCCTTATATGGTAAAAAACACCTACAAAAACGCTACAAACTCAACAAAACACTCACCGCATTTCCCCCAAAACCAACGGCATTTACCATTACCTTTTTCAAAGGTTTCTTTTGAAATTGTGCTTCCGCAAATGGCACTCCGATAAAAATTTGCTTTTGCAACATCAAAACTGCCATTTCAATACTCAACATTCCCGAAGCTCCAAAAGTGTGTCCAATTTTCCATTTGTTGGTAGTCAATAAAGGAAGGTTGTCACCAAATACTTTTTGGATCGCTTTATATTCTGTCAAATCCCCTTTTATAGTTCCTGGCGCGTGCATTACAATCGCATCAACTTCTGATAAATTGGTGTTTCCTATTGCCATTTTCATTGATTTTTGAAAACAAGTTGCTTCGGCTGAAACAGAAACATTGTGTTCCAAAATTTCCGTAGCATATCCGATTCCTTCAATAAAAGCAAGCGCATTTTTCTTTTTTCCAATTTCTAAACAGCAAACAGCGGCACCTTCACCAAGAATCAAAGTGTTCTTTTTCTTATTCAAATCTAAAGCCCGATTTGGATAATCATCATTTTCATTTGAATTAGAATAAATTTTCAACGCCTTCATTTGAGCAATCGTAAAATCGGTCAATGGAGCTTCACTTCCGCCAACTAAAAATTTATCTGCCATTCCCGCTCTAAGCCAAGCAACGCCATTTAGCAATGCGTGCAATGCGGTGGAACAAGTAATAGAATGCGAAATTTCAGGGCCTTGACTTTGCAAATCGTGAGAAACCCAAGAAGAAATATTACCAAGCGTGGTAGTTGGTGAGGCTAAAGTCGCTACTTTTCCTGTTTTTATGAAATCAAGATGGTGCTTTTCAAACAATTCAGTTGCGCCACGAGAAGAACCAATGTTAATCCCAAAACTATCGCCCGTTTTCCAGCCTGCATCAATTGTTGCTTTTCGAGAAGCTGCAATTGCAAATAAAACCGAATTGTCTAACGCTTTGTATTTTTGATCTGAATTTTTCAATGCTTCGATTTCCTGCTTTGAAGTTGAATCCAATGGAGCCACAAATGCATTTTGAGTACCAAAAGCAGTTGCCACAAAACAATGATTATTGGATTGGTAGTTTTTCCAAATCACATCTTGATTGTTTCCTAATGCAGAAAGAGAAGCAATGGCGGTAATAGAAATCGTTGTTGGCAAAGGGTTTATTTAATTATGAATTATAAAAACTTAACCGCAAAGGTCGCAAAGTTTTTCGCAAAGTTCGCAATGAAAGACATCTTTTATCTTATACTATGTTTAATGCATTTTCAACTACAGTATAAATTTTTTTCAATTGGCTTTCAGTGATAATATAAGGCGGCAAAATATAGACGATATTTCCAACAGGGCGCAATACTATTCCGTTTTCGATGAAAAAATCATAGAGTTTGTTGCGCAAAGTGCCGTAATAACTTGCTTGGTTTTCGGTTTTTATTTCCAATGCAAAAATGACTCCCAAAACCCGGGTTGTAGTAACTTTTGGATGTTTTTCAATGTATTTTTGAAATTCCAAATGACTTTGATTTACTCGTGCGATATTGGTTTGCATTTCATCGGTTTGCAATAATTCCAAACTTGCCAAAGCCGCTGCACAACCCGTTGGATTTGCAGTAAATGTGTGTCCGTGAAAAAGCGCTTTATTAATATCATCACTATAAAAAGCATCAAATAAATCTTGAGTGAACGTGGTAATTGCCATTGGAATTGTCCCACCAGTCAACGCTTTTGACAAGCACATCATATCGGGTTGGGTTTGCAAATAATCGCAGGCAAACGTTTTTCCAGTTTTTCCGAAACCTGTCATTACTTCATCGGCAATAGTTAACACCTTACTTTCTTGACAAATTTTGATTAATTCATCTAACGCTTCTGGCTCATACATTACCATTCCCGCAGCTCCTTGAACTAAAGGCTCAAAAATAAATCCAGCACAATTATTAGTATTTATGGCTTTCGCCAATGCTTGAAAACTGACTTCTTCCTGACCTTTTATTGGAACTGGAATCCGAACGATATCTATAAACATTCCTTCAAAAGCTTGGGTATAAAATGAAATTCCACTTGCAGCCATTGCGGCAAAAGTATCTCCGTGAAAGGCATTTTCGAAGGCAATTATGGTAGTTTTCTTTTCTCCTTTATTGAAAAAATATTGCAAAGCCACCTTTATTGCCACTTCAACAGCGGTAGATCCATTATCAGAAAAAAAGATTTTCTTTTGATTTTTTGGTAAAATTTCAATTAGCTTTTCAGATAAAACTACGGCTGGTTCGTGCGTGAATCCTCCAAATAATACGTGTTCCAATGTGGTTAATTGCTTGTAAATCGCATCGGCAATAAACCGGTTGGAATGCCCAAAAGGATTGACCCACCAAGACGCAATGGCGTCAATATATTCTTTATTGGAATCATCCCAAAGCAGCGCACCTTCGCCCTTTACAATTGCAATTGGCGGTTTTGAAGTTTTGTGCTGGGTATAAGGATGCCAAAGATAGTGACCGTCTCTTTCTGTAAGTCCCTTAACTTCCGAAGGGGGAATTGAATTGCTCATAATTCTATTTTCAATACGTTATCTCGAAACAAATCGGCATATTCTGAAATTACATTTTGATCGAAATACGGTTCTTCCTCAATTCTACCAATGCATTTTAGTTGCGTTGTATTCAAAATTATGGTTTCGGTCGGCAGATTTTCATTTCCATTAAAAATAATTCCAGCAATATTTATTCCTCTATTTTTCAACGCTTCAATGGTCAATAAAGTATGGTTGATACTTCCCAAATAATGACGAGAAACAACAATCACTTTATAATCAGGTTGAATTAAATCGAGGACAAAATCGGTTTCATTTAAGGGTACAAAAACACCGCCAGCACCTTCAATAACAAGATGATTAATTGTTTTTGGTTCAATTATATTTTTTAAATCTATCGTAATTCCGTCCAATTCAGCTGCTAAATGCGGACTTGCGGGCGTGTTAAGTTTATAACTATTTTCGTGGATAACCGATTTATCATTTGAAATATAGCGTTGGATTTTATGACTATCTGAATCATTTAAATCACCCGCTTGAATGGGTTTCCAATAATCGGCTTCCAATGCTTCGGTTATAATTGCTGAAGCGATGGTTTTGCCTACGTCGGTTGATATTCCTGTTATAAATAGTTTCATTTTTTTTATTTAACCGCAAAGGTCGCAAAGTTTTTAACAAAGATCGCAAAGAAAAAATCTATTATCTCTTTGTCTATACTCTTTTTGTCTTCTTTAACCGCAAAGTTCGCAAAGAAATCGCAAAGTTCACAAGAGAATTGGATTTAATGTTGGCTAAAAAACAAAGGTACTCAACAATCCCAACACTTCCGAGATTTCTTCCCTCGAATTATAACTGTGCAAACAAAACCGAAGTCGCTCTTGACCTTCTGGAACCGTTGGCGTAAGTATCGCTTTCACATCAAACCCTTTTTCTTGGAGTTGATTGGCAATTGATTTTACATTTTGATTTCCTGGAATAATGGCACTTTGAATTGCCGATTTACTCCTCACAAACATTGGTTTTAAACCTAAAATATTTTTTCCTTGATTGAAATGAATGATAGTATTTCGCAACTGTTCCAATGCCTTTTTTTCGATTTCTAAATGCTGATACGCCACTAAAATTGTTGCTACAGCATGCGGCGAAAGTCCCGTTGTATAAATAAAACTTCTAGCAAAATTGACTAAATAATTTTTCAATTCATTACAACCAATAATTGCAGCTCCGTGACAACCCAATCCTTTTCCGAAAGTTACAATTCGTGCAAAAACAGCATCTTGCAATCCTAACATTTGAACTAATCCTTCGCCACAAACACCAAAAACTCCCAAAGCGTGCGCTTCATCAATAACCAAATTACAATTATATTTGTTAGAAATTTGCACCAATTCTTCCAAATTTGGAGTGTCGCCATCCATAGAAAAAACACTTTCTGTTACGACAAAAATGGTTGTTGGTTGTTGGTTATCGGTTGATAGTTTAAGAAGTAATCGTTCTAAATCCTCAAAATCATTATGTTGAAATTTATACGATTTGGCATTTGAAAGTTGAATTCCATCTCGAATTGATGCGTGTGATAATTCGTCAAATAAAATAATATCGTTGCGTTGCGGAACGGCACCAAAAAAACCAATATTAGCATCGTAGCCCGAATTGAAAATTAATGCACTTTCAACTTGATGAAATTTTGCAATATAATTTTCCGCCTCTTCATATATTTTATGATTTCCTGACAATAATCTGGAGCCTGTTGCGCCATTTTGGATGATTTTATTTTCAATTAAATACGAATGTGTTTCGTTGAAAATAGTTTCCGACTTGGCAAATCCAATATAATCATTGGAAGCAAAATCAACTAAAGTATTGGGCAACGACAGCTTTCGCAAAGAATTGTTTGCCGTTCGTTGTTCTAATTTTAGGGTTAATGATTTTGGAAATTCTTTCATAGCATACAAAAGTAAGTAAGTTTACATTAAAAACAGGAAAAGCTAATTATGAGTTATAATTTATGAGTTTATCGGTAACGAAAACCAACAACCAACAACCAACAACTAATCCATCATTTGACATTCGGTTTTCAACTTTAGAAATGATTTGTGAAATTTTAGAATGTCAACCTGGCGATATTATGGAATATAAAAAAGACCTTTAATTTCCATCAATATTACCCGATACTATTTATTAAACCACATCATATTTCATTTTTCTCAAAATTCGCAACGCCTCTTTAAAAGACAAATAAATGGGCGCAAATGGTTTCAGAAGAAGCTTGGCATCAATCAGTTTTTGCTTGGCTTCCTCAAATCCGTTGAGGTAACAAATCATAAAAGTAGAAGGCAAATTTTCCAAATCTTTGTATTCATTATCGGACAATTGTATTCCTTTTTCTAATTTTTTCAACAACGAAAGGTTCGAATTGTAAACGTGAAACAACACTTTTTTATTGAATTCAGGTGGTTCAAAAAGCATTTCTCGGTCAATTTTATAATACCCATTATCAAAAAAATGCAAGGTTTGTTTTTCTAAAGGATAATAACTTGTTGTATCGTTCAACCCCAAAGGAACATATTCTGTAATGGTAAATGTGGTATCGTTATAGCTTATTGTTACTACATCTTGCGCTGAATAAAACAACTTAATTTGCTCGTTGATTAACTCAATATCCACTCTGGAAAGAAAAATTTTGTCGTGCACTTTTTTGTAGTTCCCCGCCCAACAAATCACGAATAATTCCTTGAAAACTTTATATTTTGGAGAAATGTCTTTATGACTTAAATTCATAAATGCAATCACGCCGTCCAACGTATATTCGATGCTGTTTCGGGAATTATTTTCGATTCCATGAACGGTTTCCGAATTCTGATAATTTTTTTCTACCTCGCCTTCAATAGGAATGGTGTTGCTTCCGCGCCTAATAAAAACGCTATTTATGGGAATGGTGTGAATGCCTTTTTTGAAAAATGAAGTTCTCTTTTTGGGTTTTATCGTTACCAATCCTATCACTTTTTCTTTTGGCAAATTGGGAAAAGGCACGTTTTCATATTGAATTTTTGGAGGATTTTCCAAATAGGCATTTACCAAATTTTGAATTCGACTGTCGTCAAAGAAATCATCGCCCACAATTTCATTATCGTGGTCTTCAACACCAACAACAATATAGGAATTATTAGACGGATTTGAATTGGACAAGGCGCAAATATGCTTCAAAAACTTGGCTTTTCCTTCGCGAGTGTGCAAATTTAACTGCCTCTTTTTATCATAAAAACTTGACTCATCGTGATGAGCCAGTAGATTTTTGATAAGAAGTCGCTTGTTAATCATTTCAACACAATTTACACTACAAAAGTAACGAAAACTTTAACATTTTTTGAGTTAAATCCGTACTACCTAAAAAACCAATCGAGGTAGTTTTACAAAGTAATATTACAAGTACAAGGAATTCCAAAATTTTTAATCAAAAATCGTAATGCATTGTTTTTCAATGTTGTTACACAGAAAACTATTGTCTCATTTTATTACTTAAAATTATGAAAACTCAAAATCAAAACAATTTGCCAACGTTGCAAATCATCAAAATTAAAAAAATCCTTTTTATTGCTTTAGTTAGTCTCGTATTGACTACATTAGCTTCGTGTACGGCAGAGGAAGTGCCAACAACCAAACCAATTAAAAACCAAGTGTCATTGGCGAAGGACGGCGATATTATTCTGCCGACAAATGGAACAGGAACAAAACCATAGCAATCTTATACAATTAATGTCATAAAGAGTTGCAGTAACAAAAATTTTTATCTAATATTTGTAACTGCAACTCTTTTTTATCCAACTTAAATTTTAAAACTAAATACTGTTGAAAAATATATTTTTATTATTAATTAGCTGCCTTTTTATTTGGGGTTGTCATCAAAAGACAAAGCAAGTTGAAAGTAATTTTGATAGCTCTTTTAATAGAAAAGATAGCTTGGATGTTTTATGTTTAAATTTATCAAATAAAAAATACGACACCATAATTCGAGGTCAATTATCTGATATTGCAGAAATATATAGAATTAATTCATCTTATGAAAAATATTTTAAAATTTCTAAAATTATTGAAAATAAGTCAGCCTTTATTAAAGACACTTTCGGGATTTTAAAAGGGAAATCTAATATTGGATTATATTATTATGAAAAAGTTACTTTAGATAGTGCTTATTTGTTTGTTTGTAGTGCAGAAAAGATTTCCAATAAAAACAAAAACAAATTATTTTTAGGGAGTATTCTTCGGATAAAAGCAAATATTCTTTGGAGTCATAAAGATTACTCAGGAGCAGAAACAGCAGCAATTCAGGCTTTAAAAATTGTTACTCAAAAAAAATATGTTGATGATATAATTGGTTGTTATATGACTATTGGTAATTGTCTCGAAGGAATGAATAATTATGAAAAAGCTTTAGACTATTACAACAAAGCAATTCTTAAACTAAAAGCTTTAGAAAAACCACAACAAAATTCAGAATTAAAAAATCAAACACATAATTACATTGCTCGAATATATCAAAAACAAAATTTGCATCAAAAAGCGATTGCTTATATTGAGGATGCTATTAATTTTGACAAATTAAAAAAATCGGATTTAAGAACCTATTCCTCTATAATCAATACAATTGCCTATTCCAAATTCAAATTAAATAATCCAAAAGCCTTGCCACTTTTCAAAGAGGTTTTACAAATTTCAGAAAGCACAAAAATTGCACCAACACAAGTAGAAGCAAACACCCATTTGGGTGAATATTATTTAGCCAAAAACGATACATTAAGCGCCAATAGCTATTTTAATGTTGCGCAAAAACTGGCACATAAAAATCAAATTTTTGAAGATGAATTAAAAATTTTACGGTTTTTGGCACTTGCCAATCCTAAAAAAAATACTTATTATTCTAATCGGTTCATTCAGTTAAACGACAGTCTTCAAAGCGTGGAACGTGCCACTAGAGATAAATTTGCAAGAATTGAATTTGAAACAGACGAAGTAACTTCAAATAATAAAGTTATTCAAGCAGAAAATAGCAAACTTTCACGACGAGTAGTATTTATTGCATCATTCTCTTTGCTTTTCTTGTTAGTGATTTTTCTTTGGATAAGAATGAATGCACAGAAAAACAAATCACGCGAATTACTATTAAAACAAGAACAACAAAAAGCCAACGAGGTTATTTATCAGTTGATGCTTGACCAACAACAGAAAATTGAAGAAGGGAAAAACATCGAAAAACTAAGAATTTCGCAAGAGTTGCACGATGGCGTTATGGGTAAATTATCGAGCATTAGGCTAAACTTATATGTTTTGAACAAAAAAACAGACGAGGAAACCATAAAAAAATGTTTGGAATATATTAAAGAAATTCAAAGCATTGAAAAGGAAATTAGAAAAATTGCACACGATTTAAACAGTAATTTATTTTCCTCTGAAGTTGATTTTATTGGTATCGTAGAAAATATTTTCACAGCCATAAAAAATCATTCCAACATAGATTTTGATTTAAAAACTGGCGACAACATAGATTGGAGCACGGTTAGTACTGCTATCAAAATCAATATTTATAGAATTATCCAAGAAGCGTTGCAAAATATTGATAAATATGCTGCTGCAAATAAAGTTGCTATTAGTATGGACAAACAAGATTCTAATTTAATAATTAGTATTGAAGATGACGGCGTAGGGTTTAACACAAAGAATAGTAATAATGGAATTGGGTTGCAAAATATGCAAAAAAGAGCGGAAGAATGTAACGGTACTTTTCATATTATTTCGACACCAAAAAAAGGAACAAAAATAAGTTTGGCAATTCCGATTTAGTTAATTACTTTCACAAAGTAGTAATACTGAATATAATATATGTCTATAAAAATTTTAATAGTTGACGACCATCCTCTTCAAATCGAGGGTTACAAATCTATTTTGCAGTACAATTTAGAGACCCTCGAAATAGAAACAACCGTTTGTTATAACTGTGAAGAAGCATATTCAATTATTGTAAACACGGAAGCATCTTTACATTTTGACGTTGTTCTTTTAGACCGAAGTTTACCTCCATATCCTGAAAAAAAAATGTATTCTGGCGAAGACTTGGCGCTTTTAACAAGAGAACATTCCCCAAAAAGCAAAATTATGATACTTACTTCGCACGCAGAAGCATTTGTAATTTATGATTTAGTTCAAAAAGTGAGACCTGATGGGGTATTAATAAAAAGCGATTTTGATGGTGACGAATTGTTAGTTGCTTTTAGTTCCGTATTGAATGGCGCAATATATTATTCGCAAACCGTGAAAGACAGCATTAAGGAATTGTTGTCCCGAGAGAATTATTTAGACGTTATCAACAGGCAAATAATAGTTTTATTAGCACAGGGTTTAAAAAACAAAACCATCGCATTGCAACTGAACTTGTCCGACAGTGCCATTGAAAAAAGAAAATCAAAATTGAAAGATTTCTTTTTTATTAGCAAAAGTACCGATGAAGAATTGGTTCAGCAAGCCCGAAAAATGGGGTTTATATAATTTTAACATTTTTTACGGCAAAGCCGTACTTTCACTTTTTAAGGTTGTAGTAGTTTAGACCTAACAAATTTATCGAAATTTATTTGTCAATTCACTATTAAAAAACCTGCAATATTGTGGGTTTAAAACTTTAAAAATTATTTATTGCATTGTTATGAAATAGCAATATTAAAAAGTAAGCTTATGGAAAAAAATGAAGAAAGTCGTAATGCAAACCGCATCCGAAAAGACTATACAAAGTCTTTTAAATTACAAGTTGTTCAAGATGTCGAGCAAGGAAGAACATCAACTTACGAAGTTTGTCTTAAATATGGGATTCAATCAAGTTCCACTGTTTATGGTTGGCTTCGAGAATTTGGTCATTTTGATTGGGATAATCAAACGCCATCCGATACGCCAAAATCGCCAGAGCAAAAAATATTGGAACTAGAAGCAAAAGTTAAGCTATTAGAAAAGCATAAAACATTTTTAAAACCATAAGTTTTTATAGTTGATAAAAGAAAACATCATTTTTAATATGATGATAGTATTGCAGAAAAAGAATATCACGTTGACATACAAAAAAACGCATCCCTCGAACAATCAACCATTTTAATGAAGAATAATATCAAATGATGCATAGCGTTACTTGTTTCTAAAGTCATTTTTGTTTTCTATTTATTTTTCTTTGTTAAAAAGGAATAAAATTTGTTCAAAAAAATTCAAATACGACAGCTAATAACTGTCGTATTTTATAAGTTCTACAACTTTAACATTTTTTACGGCAAAGCCGTACTATTATCCTTTAGTGCATAGATACCTTTATAGAAATATAAATCAACCGATAAAATTATAAAGAAGAATTGCGCTAACCGTCCTCTAAATATTTTTTATCATCAATACAAATTACAATTAAAAAATAAAATAGCCATTAGAGAAATATATTGCATCAATAACTCTTGGTTTTTGCCTTGTTTCAACACCATTTCAACACATTCAAATATGAGTAATTATACAATTAGAAAACAAACCGACACTTCAATGATTATCGAAATAGTAACTACAAAACTTACTATTGAAGAACAAATTCAATTTTTTGGTAAAGAATATTCTAAATTAAATCCCAAAGAAGAATTGCTTTTTATTCAAGATAGCGACTTCATTTTTGATTTCAACACCCTGCTTTATTTTGAGCTTGACACCAGGTTCAGCTTACTAAAAAAAGGATTCTATCCATTAGAAATCTTTAATGATACCGTTCAGGTTCACATTACGCTTTCGCCTTATAATTAATACGAAATTATAGATTTATTGAAGTAAAC
The DNA here is from genome assembly GCA_044373975.1 of Flavobacterium sp. Classification (GTDB taxonomy): domain Bacteria; phylum Bacteroidota; class Bacteroidia; order Flavobacteriales; family Flavobacteriaceae; genus Flavobacterium. The sequence continues at coordinate 10,985 of JBILPJ010000004.1, forward strand.
AGAAGAAGTTTAATATGGCTTAAATGAGTTTGAATGAACTTTAATTCCTCTTCACAATCCCAGCCATTGCTTGCGCTGTAGGCATTACTACCAAATCAGCAATGTTCACATGATACGGTCTTGAAACTACAAAATGAATAATATCGGCTAAATCCTCCGCTTGCAAAGGTGAAAAACCTTTGTAAACATTTGCTGCTTTTTCAGTATCTCCTTTGAAACGAACGGTGCTAAATTCGGTGTCAACCATTCCTGGATGAATAGCGCCTACGCGAATACCATACGGATTCAAATCGATTCGCATCGCTTGATTTAGCGAGTCAACAGCGTGTTTTGTAGCGCAATATACGTTCCCGTTTGGATATACTTCCTTGGCGGCTGTAGAACCAATATTGATAATATGCCCTGATTCTCGTGCTACCATTTGTGGAATTATTGCTCGGGAAACATACAAAAGTCCTTTCAAATTGATGTCAATCATAGCATCCCAATCGTCTAAATCGCCTGTTTGAATTGGGTCTAATCCGTGTGCATTTCCTGCATTATTGATTAAAACATCAATGGTAGAAAACGATTCTGGAAGCGAGGCAATGCTGTCAAAAACCGCTTTTTTGTCCCGAACATCAAACAATAATGTGTGCACTTCTGTAAATTCTATTAGTTCTTTTTGAAGTTCTAATATTCTATCTTCACGGCGTCCACAAAGCACAATTTTATAGTTATTTTTTGCCAATATTCTTGCGGTTGCTCTTCCAATTCCGCTTGTTGCTCCTGTAATTAATGCTGTTTTATTCAATGATATTGTTTTTTATACGATGTTAATTCTAATAAAATTTAAGGGACTTTTTGACCCATACTTTCTGTCCAAATGGCAAACCAATCTTCTTTTTCAAGTTGCAATTCGGTGGCTTTCATCAGCGATTGAATTCTGGCAATATTAACCGTTCCCGCAATTGGGATTACACGAGCAGGATGTTGCAAAATCCAAGACAGCAAAATCGTATCCGACCCAAAATGATATTTAGAAACCAATGTTGCCAACAATTTTTTCATGCGTCGGGTTTGCTCATTGTCTTCTCTAAAAACTGTTCCCAGAGGATTCCAAGACATCGGTTGAATGTTGTGAATTTGCATATAATCGAAACTTCCATCCACCATTGGCTCATAATTCGTTGCCGAAAACTGCACTTGATTGTAACGAATTTCCGTTTTCTGACGGATTAATTCCGTTTGCGAAGCCGTAAAATTTGAAAGTCCAAAATCAAGTATTTTACCTTCTGTTTTTAATTTAGCAACGGCTTCTGCAATTTCATCGGCTTGCATCAACGGACTTGGGCGGTGCAATAAAAGCACGTCTAAATAGTCTGTTTGCAAGTTTTTAAGTGAATTTTCAACCGACCAAATAATGTATTCCTTCGAATAATCATAATGCTTGATTTTGTTTGGTCTGTTTTCTGAAATATGCTGAATGCCACATTTTGAAACAAATTGAAGGACTTCCCGTTTTATTTTGCTTGAAGCAAATGCTTTTCCGAATGCCGCTTCCGTGGTATAAGAACCATAAATATCTGCGTGGTCAAAAGTAGTGATTTTGTTTTCTAAACAAATTTGAATCATACTGTCCATTTCAGAAGTACTGAGATTTTTATCCCAAACTCCCCAATTCATCGTGCCCGCAATAATGGGCGATAAGGTGTTTTTATTCAAGGTTTTATGTTTTTATTAGAAATTAAAATGTAAAAATAGTAAAGGTATTTCCTTAAAGTTCTTAAAATTATAAAAACAAAATCACAATTCAGCCTTAAAAGCATTTGTTTTATAGAAGTTTTAACCATTTTTTAACATCGTACTTCTAAAAAAAAATTCAATTTGCACTCTCAAATTTAAATGTTAAAATTCACAGTAATAAAATTAGTAAAATGGAAGAAAATACTTCGACTTTAGACATCAGAGCAATTAATGAAAAAATTGAAAGAGAGAGCGCTTTTATAGACCTTCTTACAATGGAAATGAACAAAGTAATTGTGGGTCAAAAGCACATGATTGAAAGATTATTGATTGGTCTTTTGGGACAAGGACACATTTTATTAGAAGGTGTTCCCGGTTTGGCAAAGACTTTAGCAATAAATACCTTGTCGCAAGCCGTTCAAGGATCGTTCAGCAGAATTCAGTTTACACCCGATTTGTTGCCTGCCGACGTTGTAGGAACAATGATTTACAACATCAAGCAAAATGAGTTTTCTATTAAAAAAGGACCAATTTTCGCCAATTTCGTCTTAGCGGATGAGATCAATCGTGCGCCAGCAAAAGTGCAATCAGCATTATTAGAAGCGATGCAAGAAAAACAAGTTACTATTGGCGATACCACTTTCAAATTAGAAAGACCGTTTTTAGTATTGGCAACTCAAAATCCAATTGAACAAGAAGGAACGTACCAACTTCCAGAAGCTCAAGTCGATCGTTTTATGTTGAAAACCGTTATCGATTATCCAAAAATGGAAGACGAAAGAATGGTGATTCGTCAAAACTTGAAAGGCGCTTACGAAAAAGTAAATGCCGTAGTTTCTGTTGAACAAATTTTGCGTGCTCAAGAAGCAGTTCGAGAGGTTTATATGGATGAAAAAATCGAAAAATATATTCTTGATATTATTTTTGCAACTCGTTTTCCAGAGCAATACAAATTGGCAGATTTAAAACCATTAATCAGTTTTGGTGCGTCGCCACGTGGAAGTATTAATTTGGCAAATGCAGCAAAATGTTATGCTTTTATAAAACGCCGTGGTTATGTAATTCCTGAAGATGTTCGTGCGGTAGTTCACGATGTATTGCGTCACAGAATTGGAATTACATACGAAGCGGAAGCCGAAAATATTACTTCTGTTGACATCATCAACAAAATTGTAAACGAAATTGAAGTACCTTAAATCAGATAGCAGTGGTCAGTATATAAGTGGTCAGTAAAGAACTGAATACTAAAAACTGGAACACTGAACACTTTCATAAATGGATACAAAAGACTTACTCAAAAAAGTTCGAAAAATAGAAATCAAAACCCGAAGATTGAGCGATCATATCTTTTCGGGTGAATACCACACATCTTTTAAAGGGCGTGGAATGACATTTTCGGAAGTGAGACAATACCAATATGGCGATGATATTCGTGCAATTGATTGGAATGTAACGGCGCGATATAATGAAGCACACGTTAAGGTTTTTGAAGAAGAACGAGAATTAACGATGATGTTGATGGTTGATATTTCGGGTTCGGAAAGTTTTGGTTCTAAAAACCAATTCAAGAAAGATATCGTTACAGAAATTGCCGCAACAATGGCTTTTTCGGCAACTCAAAATAATGATAAAATCGGTTTGATTTTGTTTTCTGACCAAATTGAATTGTATATTCCACCAAAAAAAGGGAAATCGCACGTTTTAAGAATCATCCGAGAGTTAATCGAATTTCATCCAAAAAGCAATAAAACCGATGTTTCGCAAGCCTTAAAGTTTTTATCGGGAACCCAAAAAAAGAAAGCCATTGTATTTATGATTTCTGATTTTATGTCAGATGAATATGAAAATACATTGAAAATTGCATCCAAAAAACACGATATTACAGGTATTCGAGTATTTGATATTCGAGAAGAAAAAATGCCAAATCTTGGAATGGTTTCAATGGTTGACGCTGAAACTGGCGAAATGCAAGTAGTAAATACTGGTTCCAAATCAGTTCGATTGGAATATGAAAAAGAATACCGCAGCAAAGTTGATTATTTTACAGAAACTTTTAGAAAATCGGGTTCAGGTGTTGTAAGCACAAGAGTTGACGAAAGTTATGTAACCAAATTATTAAGTTATTTTAAGTCGCGATAAAAGCAATGAAAATCAAATATTACATTCTATTCTTTCTAATTTCGGCTTCCCTATTTGCTCAAAAGCAAGTGGAAACTAAAATAGATGTTACCAAAAATAAAATTGGCGCACAGTTCAATTTGACCCTAAAAACCAATGTGGATACGTTGGCGAAAGTGGTTTTTCCAACTTCTAAAAACTTTGGGAAAATGGAAGTTATTCGTTCTTATGTAATTGATACGATTAAACTCGGCGACCGATATGAACTTATAAAAAAATATGGCGTTACACAATTTGACTCTGGAAAATATGTAATTCCGAGTTTGAAAGTTATGATAAATAACAAAGCATTTGCCACAGATTCCCTTTTGGTTGAGGTTTCCAATGTACAAGTTGATACTTTAAAACAAAAATTATTCGACATCAAACCCATCATTGAAGTGCCGTATCAATTGAGTTATTTCTGGCAATATGTACTTATCATTTTACTGATTTTAGGAATTGGCGCTTTGATTTATTGGTTGATTAAAAAATACCAAAAGAAGAAAGTTGAAGAAGTTGAAGAGTTGAAATCACCAATTGAAAGAGCCACTATTTTATTAAAAACATTAGAGAAAAAAGAGCTTTGGCAAAAAGGAGCGGTAAAAGAATATTATAGTGAATTGACCGATATTGCGAGAAATTATATTGAAGAAGCTATTGAAATTCCTGCAATGGAAAGCACCACTTCAGAATTAATTTTGGCACTTCGGGCAGCTTCTATCAAAAAGAAAATGACGCTTTCGGTAGAAATATTAGAAAATTTAGAACGCGTTTTAAAACAAGCCGATTTAGTGAAATTTGCAAAATCTAAACCATTGGATTATGAGATTGCAGAAGACCAAAATAAGATTGAAAAAGCAATTTTGACATTGGATAAATCCATACCAATAGAAATTGAAATTGAAGAAGACACGAGTGAATGGGACGAAATGCGTCGTTTGCAAAAGCTCAAAAAACAAAAAAGAACACGGATTTTGACCGCAATTGGATTTGTAGTTGGGGCAATTTTAGGATTGTTTATTTTCTTTGTAATGACCAAAGGTTTCGATTATATAAAAGACAACATAATCGGTCGTCCTACAAAAGAATTGGTTGAAGGAAAATGGGTTTCAAGTGAATATGGCATTTCTAAAGTATATATTGAAACCCCAAAAATCTTAACGAGAATTGATGAAACAACTCAATTTCCGAAGAAAGTAATTGCATTATTAAAAGATGCGAGTGTATTCACTTACGGAAGTTTACAGAGCAATTTCTGTATTACATTGGTTACCGCAAAACCAAAACAAGAAATAGAATATGACTTGCAAAAAGGTTTAGAGGGAACAATTGACGGTTTTGGCGGACAAAATGTAGTTTTGAAACAAGAAGAATTCCAAACAAAAATGGGAGTTTCGGGCTTGAAAGGTTTTGGAACAATGGTTTTTCTAGATCCTGTTTTAAAAAGTAGCGTTAAATTGTATTATGAAATAATTTTATTCAAAGAAGACGGCGGCTACCAACAAGTGATGATTTTCCACGAAGAAGGCGATAAATACGCAAAACAAATTTCGGAACACGTAATCAATTCTGTTGAATTTAAAAAAGACGAAAGCAATGAATAAAGTGACTTTTTTAAACCCCGAATTTTTCTGGCTTTTCCTTTTGATTCCAATAGTAATTGGATGGCAAATTTGGAAAAGAAACGAGCAATCAGCAACTTTAAAGATCAGTTCTTTGCAAGGATTTAAAACTTCAAAATCGATTTTAGCAAAATTGAAACCGATGTTATTTGTCTTTCGATTATTGGCGTTAAGCTCTTTAATAATTGCAATGGCACGACCAAGAACGGTTGATGTGAGCAGCAAAACGAAAACCACAAAAGGAATTGATATTGTAATGTCGGTCGATGTTTCTGGAAGTATGTTGGCAAAAGATTTAAAGCCAAATCGAATGGAAGCGTTGAAAGATGTTGCCGAAAATTTTGTGAAAGCAAGACCAAACGACCGAATTGGATTGGTAGTTTACGCTTCTGAAGCTTATACAAAATCGCCAGTAACGAGTGATAAAGCCGTTGTTTTAGATGCCATTAGAAGTATAAAATACGACAATGTTCTTCAAGACGGAACAGGAATTGGAATGGGATTGACCACCGCAATCAATAGATTAAAAGACAGTAAAGCCAAAAGTAAAATTGTGATTTTAATGACTGACGGTGTGAATAATGCGGGATTTATTGAGCCACAAACGGCTTCGGATATTGCACAACAATACGGAATTAAAGTGTACACCATTGGAATAGGATCGAACGGAATGGCTGATTTTCCTTATGCAATTGCACCAAACGGACAGTTTTTGTTTAGAATGATGAAAGTAGAAATCGACGAGAGTTTGTTGCGTTCGATTGCAAAAAATACAGGTGGAAAATATTTTAGAGCCAATAGCAATCAAAAATTAGAAGCTATTTATAACGAGATTAACAAACTAGAAACCACAGAAATACAAGAATTGAAATTCTACGATTATGATGAAAAATACCGATTTTTTGCACTTTTTGCAGGGTTGTTATTATTGTTAGAAATAGGTTTACGAAACACAGTATTCAGAAGTTTTATATAATCCCAAGTTTTCCAAAAATTAGGAAGCCGAAATGGAATTAAAAAAATATTTATGTACGAATTAGACGAAAAAAAATATTTATCCCTTTTATTAATTGTGCCAATTTTGGTGTTGTTATTTCTATTCAATCAATATTGGAAAAGAAAAAAACAACGAGAATTTGGGGATTTAGAAATGATTCAAAAATTAAGTCCTGAAAAATCAGTATTCAAATCGGTTTTAAAATTTACAGTTTTAATTTTGGCTTTTGGATTCTTGGTAATTGGATTGGTCAACCCAAAAATCGGAACAAAATCAGAGACGGTAAAACGTGAAGGAATTGACATTGTATTTGCAGTTGACGTTTCAAAAAGTATGCTTTGCGAAGATGTTGCCCCAAGCAGATTGGAAAAAAGCAAGCAAATAGTTTCGCAAATCATCAATCAATTGGTGGGCGACAGAATTGGAATTGTGGCGTATGCAGGAAGCGCATTTCCAGTTTTACCAATCACAACCGATTATGGCGTAGCGAAAATGTTTTTGCAAAGTATGAATCCTTCGATGGTTTCTTCGCAAGGAACTTCATTGGACGAAGCTATAAAATTATCGTCAACGTATTTTGATGATGATAAGAAAACAAGCAAATTATTGATTCTGATTTCCGATGGAGAAGATCATTCTGAAGGTGCAAGTGATGCTGCGGAAGAAGCAAGTAAATTGGGATTAAAAATCATAGCTATTGGACTTGGAACTCCAAAAGGGGGGCCAATTCCATTGAAAGAAAACGGTCGGGTTTTGAGTTTTAAACGCGATCAAAACAATGCCGTTGTCGTAACAAAATTGAATGAAGAAAGCTTAAAAGTAATTTCAAAGAATACGAAAGGCGGTTATGTTAATGGAAATAACACCAAAGAAGTTTTAGAATATGTAAAAAATGCGTTGGATAATATTGAGAAAACAGAATTTGAAGCCCAACAATTTACCGATTATAATTCGCAGTTTCAATGGTTTTTAGGTATTGCATTTTTCTTGTTGTTATTGGATGTTTTCTTCTTGGAAAGAAAAACGAAATGGTTGAAAAAGTTGAATTTATTTAATGAAAAAGCATAATGAAGAATTTAATTATATATGGTTTTCTGATGCTATCTTTTGCAATTTTCGCTCAAGAAAAAGATATGAATTTGCCAAAAGCAAACGACGAATTTGAAGATAAAAAATATGCTGCTGCAGAAGCAGAATACCGAATTTCACAATCTAATAATCCGAAGAAAGCCATTGCATCGTATAATTTAGGGAATTCAATTTACAAACAAAATCAGGGTACAGAAGCGCTACTTTCTTATGAAAAAGCTATAAAAATTGCAACAGAACGACCTGAAAAACAGAAAGCTTTTCACAATTCTGGAAATATTTATATGGCAGAAAAAAATTATTCTGCTGCAGTTGAAGCCTATAAAAATGCCTTGAGAAACAATCCAAGTGATGAAGAAACGAGATATAATTTTGCTTTAGCTAAAAAAATGCTAAAAGACAATCCGCCAAAAAAAGACGATAAAAAAGATAAGAAAGACAAAAAAGACGATAAAAAGAAAGACGATAAAAAAGATAAAAAGGACGACAAAAAGAAAGACGACAAGAAGGATGATAAGAAAAAAGACGATAAAAAAGACGGTGACAAGAAAGATAAAAACGATAATAAAGGTAATGAAGATGGAAAACCAAAACCAAGACCTGGAGGAATTCCAAAAGAGCGCGTTCAAAATCTTTTAGATGCTGTCAACAATGAGGAAAAGAAAATTCAGGACAAGGTAAATGCTAAAAAAGTGAAGGGGAAACCAATGCAAACGGAGAAAGATTGGTAAAGTATTCTGAAATTGAAAACAAAAACAACCTAACTTTGGATTTTTAAAATTCAATTTAGGAAAAACGATATTAACGATTAAGCAACAATGAAAAAATATTTTTTTCTATTATTATTGAGTTTTCAGGGGCTCTTGGCGCAAGTACAGTTTGAGGCCAAAGTCAGCAAACAAACTCTTGGGTTAAACGAAAGACTTCGCATCGATTTTACTATGAATGATGATGGTGATAACTTTACGCCACCAAATTTTGAGGGATTTAAAATCATTGCGGGACCAAGTCAGCAAGTGAGTCAATCGTGGGTTAACGGAAAAAGTTCGTTCAATAAAACCTATTCTTATTTTTTATTGCCAACACAAAGAGGAAATTTAGTAATTCGTCAAGCATCGATTGATATTAGAGGACAGATTTATAAAACTTCACCCGTAAAAATCACAGTTACAGCAGCGGTAGAACAGCCACGTGACCCAAATGATTCTCAAGTTTCGGCAGATGAATCGTTGCATTTAGTGGCGGAAATTTCTAATACAAATCCATATATAAACGAACCAATTACGGTAGTTTACAAGATTTATTTTAGTTATAATATTGGAATCACCAATTGGAGGGAATTGGACAAACCAAAATACAATGATTTTTGGAGTCAGAATATTGACATCAAACAATTAGTTGCTGAAGAAGGAAAATACAACGGCGAAAAATACCGTTTTGTAACCCTACGAAAAACTGTTTTATATCCTCAAAAATCAGGAAAATTAGTAATCGAACCGCTTTCATTGGATGTTGATGTGCAGTTGCCATCCAACAGAAGAAATATCTTTGGGCAAGTACTTTTGGTGGAAGACCACAAACGCGTTTCTGCGGGTGCAAAAACGATTAGCGTTAAAGCACTTCCAGAATCGGGGAAACCTGCCGATTTTTCGGGCGCTGTTGGACGATTTGTATTTAAAGTTACTCCTTCAAAAACAAATTTAAAATCAGGAGAAAGCCTTGATTTGGACGTGAGTGTTTCGGGAACAGGAAATTTGAAATTGTTTACATTGCCAAAACCAATCGTTCCAACCGCTTTAGAAATGTACGATCCTGTTCACAACGAACAAGTATCGACGCCGCTTTCTGGAATGACTGGAAAAATATCTGATAAATATGCTATAATTCCACAATATAAAGGAAAATATCCAATCAAACCGATGGTTTTTACCTATTTTGATTTGGGTTCTCGTAGTTACAAAACCATCACTTCCCCTGAAATTATGGTCAATGTTTTGGAAGGCCCAAATGCGGCTGATAATGCTGTTGCTTCTACCTCTGGCGATACTAAAAAAGCAATTTTGAGTTCGGCGCAATTCAAATTTATCAAATTGAAAACCGAGTTGACTTCTATGAAACATAAAGATTTTTATGGATCTACGTTGTTTTACATCTTATCGGTTTTACCGTTTTTATGCATTCCAGTAATTGTACTATTCAAGAAGAAAAAAGAAGCAATTGATGGCGATGTTGCGGGAAATAAAATCAAATTATCGAACAAGTTGGCGAAGAAATATTTATCGGAAGCACAAAAAGAAATTGGAAACAAAGAGCCGTTTTATATTGCATTAGAAAAAGCGATGCACAATTTCTTGAAAGCAAAAATCAACATTGAAACTTCGGAAATGAGTAAGGAGAAAATCAGTGAAATTTTATTGGGAAGAAAAGCCAATCCTGACGCAATTGCATCTTTTATAAATCTAACAGAAAACTGTGAATTTGCGAGATATGCACCATCATCAAGTACCGCAATTCAACAAGATTATGACAAAGCGGTGGCGATTATTTCTGAATTGGAAAAGCAGATAGTTTAAATTTTAACCACAAAGGGCAGAAAGTTTGCACAAGGGGCACAAAGATTTTTAAAAAAAGTTAGCCCCGAATTACACTAATTTGCACTAATTTTTTATAATAATATGGAGATTATAAAATAGTTACAAGAGCAGCATAACAAACATAAAAATGAAGAATTTACTTTTTATAATAGTACTTACAACGCAAGTTTTCTTTGCTCAAAATGGCTTTGAAAATGGGAATGCATTGTATCAAAAAGGGAAATATCAAGAAGCAATTACGGCTTATGAAAGCGTTTTTAGAATGAAAAAGCAATCGGCAGAATTGTATTTTAATATTGGAAATTGCTATTACAAATTGAATAAAGTAGCGCCTGCAATTTACAATTATGAAAAAGCATTGTTGTTAAATCCAACCGATATTGAAATTCAAAACAACCTTAAATTTGCTCAAAAACTACAAATTGATGATATCAAAACAGTAGAAAAAGTAGGCTTCAATAAACTGATTCAAGATTTCACTAACACCTTTCATTATAACACTTGGGGAGGAATTGCTGTTGGATTATCATTTTTGTTTTTATTGTTTTTTGTGGGATATTATTTCTCACAAATTACAGTTTCAAAAAGATTGTTTTTCTTTGGAATGTTCTTTGTAATGCTGCTTTTGGTAGTGAGTGTTGCGGCGGCTATTTTTGAAAAAAATCAATACAATAACGACCAACCAGCAATTGTTTTTTCTGAAGTTGTATCTGTGAAAAGCGAACCTAAAAATGGCGCAACGGATGCTTTTGTAATACACGAAGGAACAAAAGTTTATGTGATTGAAAGTTTAGACAATTGGGATAAAATTCAACTGACTGACGGTAATGAAGGTTGGATTGAAAACAGTGCAATTAAGAGATTGAAGTAAGCTATTATTTATTAGATTTCACCTTAATTTCCTTATACCATTCTTCTACAGATGGGTAAATTATGGCAGCTATTTTTTGAATTGGATTATAAAACAAGGATTTATTAATGGTAGCTTTCTCTGCAAAAGTGTAATTCACATTTATTTTTTGGAATACATTCAAGGAAATACTCAACATTAAAATTGTTTTTAAAAGGCCAAAAACTCCGCCTGTAACTTTATTTACAATTCCCAAACTGGCAAAATTTGCCATCTTAGTCAGAAATTTAGCCAATAATGAAATCCCAATCACCACCACTATAAAAGTGATTATAAAAGCTACAATTTGAATGGTTTTTGGATTCCAAGAAACGTGACTTCCGACATACGTCTTCATCAAATACGAGAATTTTATCGCCACATAAATTCCTACAAGAAGTGAAACAAACGAAGCCAATTCTATGAAAAAACCATTCCAAATGCCACGGACAAATCCATAAATTAATAAAACCCCAAGAAAAATATCTAAATAACTCATATAAATAAAGAGAAAAGTATAAAGAGCAAAGATAAAAGAATTATGTTGGTATCTTTACCGAAATTATTTCAGATTTCAGATTTCAGAACTCATAATTTATAACTTATAATTCATAATTAAAAAGAATGTCAAGAGATATACAACTCAAAGAACGCTGGGAACAGCTTGTAAATATACTTTCTAATCAATTTTCACAAGGCGAAGATTTAGATTTAGATGCCATAATTTATTTAATTGGCGTTCAGGAATTGGGCAAAATTCACCAAGCCTACAAAAAAGACGAAAAATTGAATCTGATGCACATTGCAATTTGCAGATTATTAGAGCCTTATGGGTATTATGAATTTGATTATGTAGATGTTGACGGTTGGCCACATTACAAAGTAAAAGAGGAATTACCGCCTTTAAAAGCTGGAGAACAATCGGTTTTGATGAAAGAAGCCATTGTGAATTATTTTCTTGAAAAAGAACTTATTGATTGATATTCTTCTTCGTACGGACAAGTCGCGACTTGTCCCCTCAAGCACAGACAAGTCGCGACTTGTCCCTAACAACAAAATTTCTTATATTTGCAACCATAATTATTGAATGAAAATGACAGATAAGATAAAAGAATATATTGGCGAAGCACACGCTTTTCAAACTCAAGACGCAGCCGAATTAGAAGCTTTTCGCATCAAATTTTTAGGAAAAAAAGGACTTTTAAACGACTTTTTTGCTGCATTTAAATTGGTGCCAAACGACCAAAAAAAGGAGTTTGGACAAGTAATCAATTTACTAAAAACTACTGCCGAAGAAAAGATTAAAACAATCCAAGAAGCACTTGAAAGTAAAATAGAAATCAAAGGGTTTTATGGCGATTTAACTCGTCCGTCTGAGCCTTTAGTTATCGGTTCTCGTCACCCAATTTCATTGGTTAAAAACCAAATCATCGACATCTTTTCTACCATCGGTTTTAACGTTTCTGAAGGTCCAGAAATTGAAGACGATTGGCATAATTTCACCGCATTAAATTTGCCAGAATACCATCCAGCGAGAGATATGCAAGACACATTTTTTATACAAACCAACCCTGATATTTTACTTCGAACACACACTTCATCCGTGCAAGTTCGGTATATGGAAAACAATAAACCGCCAATTCGAACGATTTCACCAGGAAGAGTTTTTCGAAATGAAGCCGTTTCGTCCCGTTCTCACTGTATTTTCCACCAGGTTGAAGGCCTGTATATTGACAAAGACGTTTCCTTTGCCGATTTAAAACAAACCTTGTTGTATTTCACCAAAGAAATGTTCGGAAAATCGAAAATTCGCTTGCGTCCGTCCTATTTTCCTTTCACAGAACCAAGTGCAGAAATTGATATTTATTGGGGTTTGAAAACCGAAACTGATTACCGAATTACAAAAGGAACCGGTTGGTTAGAAATTGGAGGTTGCGGAATGGTAGATCCAAATGTGCTAAAAAATTGCGGCATCGACACCAATGAATTCAACGGTTTTGCCTTTGGAATGGGCGTAGAACGCATCGCAATGTTGCTCTATCAAATCGGTGATATTCGTATGTTTTACGAAAATGACGTCCGTTTCTTGGAACAATTTAGAGCTTCAATTTAATTTTTTTGGAGCTATTTCCAGCTATCCGTTTCAATCTTTTTTAAAAACCTAAAAAGGTTTTCAAAAAAGGATTTCCACTACTATCTGGGCTATGGCATTTGACTTTATAATACAATTTTTCGATAAATTAGATTTTTCCGAATGAAAAAAGACATAACAATTCCAGAAGTAGAAAATGTTTTCGTAGCTGCAGTTCAAGAATGGAGCGACGATTTTATGGAAAAAGTTTGGTATATCTATTTGGTAAACGATAGCGATTTTAACCTTGATGGCGTAATGGTAGTTTCCAAAGCTTTTGGAACTATTGATGGGGAAATGAAAAAAACCTCACTATTGCGTCACGCTTTTGTGGAAATTCCCTCGGTTTCAGTAGTAAAAGTCGAAATGCTTGAAAAAAGTGTAACTACTTTAAATAATGAATTTATGGTGACTTTCTTTATTGGAAACACCTTATACGACAAGAAATTTATCTTTAAGGCCAATTCCATTTCAGAAAAAAATGTGGAAGAAGTGCCTATTTTATTTGTTGACGGTGTAATTGTGAGATAAGTATGAATTCCATTTCAAAAATAATCCGTTGGGGAATTATCGGTTGTGGAAACGTAACCGAAGAAAACATAAGGAGATAATAATACCAAGAGAAATTTATTAAAGAGTAACATTTATAAAACTAACTAAAAAGGCTGGCTCAAAATGAAAAGAGGCAGCCTTTTTTTATGTAAAAGCTTTGCTGTTTTGCTAAAATTAAACTTTTATAATGTAGCACGATTTTTGTATATTTGTGTATTAAAATACTAGAAATTATGGTAACTATAACAATTAAAGAAAACAGCAAACAAGCAAAAGCCGTAATAGAAATGCTTAAAACATTTGATTTTGTAGAAATTAAGGAATCTAAAATAAGTAAACCAATAAATACAAAGGCAAAGTCCAAAAGTGCTATTGAAATTTCTTTAGAAGAAGTGAAGAAAGGAAAAATAAACTTTTATAAAAATAGCAGCGATTTATTTAAGAAAGTTTTAAATGTATAAGATTTACACTACAAATAGGTTTGAAAAAGATTTGAAGTTGTGTAAAAAGCGGAACTATAATTTAAACTTATTAAAGGGAGTAATTGATTTATTGCAAATAGATGGAACTTTACCCGAAAAATATAAATCTCATAAGTTAAGTGGCAACTATGCCGATTGTTGGGAATGTCACATCAAGTCAGATTGGTTGCTTGTTTGGAAACAAAACAATGAAGAATTAACCTTGCTTTTTACAAATACGGGCACTCACTCTGATTTGTTTTAATGAAAATAATCTGCATCGAGACAGATTCCACGAGGCGTTTTCAAAGTTAAACACAAATTTCTCAAGTTTACACGAACAAAAAAATCTGTGAAATCTGTGAAAATCTGTGGCAAAAAAAAACGAAGAAAACTTCAGTATTTTACATCTAAAGAGATTATATTTTATTAAATCTTGACCGATTTTTGTATATTTGTGTATTGTAAATTTATAATTATGACCACTATAACCTTAAAAATAAACGAAAAAAGTAAAGCGGGAAAAACGTTACTCTCTATGGTACACTTTTTTACCGAAGAGAAGAATGGCGTAGAGATTCTAAAAACACCTAATTTAGAAACCGTAAAGGCAATGTATGAAGTAGAAAATAAAATTGGGGTTACTCGTGTAAAAAACTCAAAAGAGTTGTTCAAGAAATTAGGTATTTAATGTACAATCTAATTTATGCCACAAAATTTAAAAAGGATGTAAAACTTTGTCAAAAGAGAAATTATGATTTCACTGTATTCAAGCAGGTTATTGAACTTTTAGAAGAGAATGGCAAAGTACCACTAAGCTACAAACCACATATTTTGAGCGGAGACTTCAGTAAACATTGGGAATGCCATATAAAACCAGACTGGCTTTTAATATGGACACAAGATGAAGAAAATAAAGAAATCTATCTGGTAAGAACTGGAACTCACTCTGATTTGTTTTAATAAAAATAAACTGCTTCTAGTCAGAGCCAGCGACGTATTCAAAATTAAACATAAAATCCCCAAATTTACACGAACAAAAATCTGTGAAATCTGTAAAAATTTGTGGCAAAAAAAAACGAAGCAAAGCTTCGAGATTTAGATCCAAAGAGATTAAAATTTATTAAACCTTGCTTTCTCTTTTAATTTTTGCTTTCCAACTGGAATATCCTAAAGCAAAAACTCCAAATAGTAAAAACCCAATAGCCCTAATATAAAAACCAGAATCAGAGATTTGTGTGGCAAAGGGCTTTTCTTTTAATGCAAATGCGGTTGTGAAAACAATCATAAATACACCCCAAAAACCTCCTGTTTTCAATTGGTATTTCCATCTTTCGGTCATATTAATCTAATTTATCCGTTAGTTTTTTGAAAACTTTTTTAGCTTCTTTTCCTTGGTATAAAATTTCGTATACGGCATCAATAATAGGGGTTTTTGCGCCATAATTTTGATTGAGTTCCCACGCACTTTTGGTGGCGTAATATCCTTCGGCAACCATACTCATTTCCATCATTGCGGATTTTACGGTATAGCCTTTTCCAATCATATTTCCGAACATTCTGTTTCTTGAAAACACGGAATATCCGGTTACTAATAAATCCCCTAAATAAGCGGAATCATTAATATTACGTTTCATTCTGTGGACTTTGCGTATGAATTTCTTCATTTCGCGGATTCCGTTGCTCATTAACACCGATTGAAAGTTATCGCCATAACCCAATCCGTGTGCTATTCCTGCTGCAATTGCATAAATATTTTTCAGCATTGCCGCATATTCTGTTCCAATAATATCGTCGCTAATTTTAGTTTTAATATAATTACTCGATAAATATTTGGCTACGATTTTTGCTTTTGAAGCATCGCCACAAGCAATTGTTAAATACGATAATCGTTCCAGAGCAACTTCTTCGGCGTGGCAAGGCCCAGTGATTACGCCAATATTTTCTAAAGGAATATCATATACTTTATTGAAATGCTCGCCAACAATTAGGCTTGTTTCTGGAACAATTCCTTTTATGGCTGAGAAAATTATTTTCCCCTCTAAACTCTCGGTTAAGTTTTTTAATTCGCCACCCAAGAATGCAGATGGAATTGCAAATATTATATAATCGGCAGTTGCAACGGCTTCATTTATATCACTTGTTAATCGTAGTTTATTGATATTAAATTCTACGGAACTCAAGTAATTTGGATTGTGATGGTAGGTTTTTAGGTGTTCTATTGCCTCTTCATTTCGCATATACCACGTAATTTCTGGTAAATTAACACAAAGCATTTTTGCGATTGCCGTAGCCCAACTTCCTCCTCCGATTACTGCAAATTTTGGTTGATCTGTCATTTTATTTTATTTTAGCCCTGATAGCAGCGGTATCCCACGCTTTTTTGCGTGGATATAGCGGATAGCGGGAATAGCTTCTAAAAAAGATGCTTCAAAAGTACTGAAATTTGATTGAATTTGAAGCGAATTTGATTTTTGAATTGAAATTGAAAATTGAAATTGGAAATTATTAACGTATTATTATGGTTTTCAACACAATACGAAATTCTATTTTTCGTTATTAATATGTAAAAGTCAATTGTGCAGTTGATAATTATGATGAAGGTTAGTTAAATTCATTTGTTTTTGTTTAATGAAAAAGGCGTCCGCGATTAAAATTCGAGAACGCCTTTAGCTTTTTTTGTTGGATTTATTAGTAACTCATTTCCACAATTTCACGGACTTTTTCAGGTGTAATATTTTGTTTTTCACCGAGTCCATTCCATCCTCTTTCTTGGAAACGATTCACTATAAAATCGGCAGTTTTACCATATTCTTCGGTGTATTCTGAGAGTTTAGTTTGCATTCCCATTGTATGAAAAAACGCTTCGGTTTGGTTGATTGCTTCGGCTGCAATTTCGTCTTCCGTTCCTGATAAATTGAAAATTCGTTTTCCGTATTGTGCCAATTTTTGCTTTTTAGTTTCAAACATCACTTTATACAAATTTGGGGCAATAATTGCCAATGTTCTGGCGTGATCGATGTTGTATAAAGCGGTCAATTCGTGCCCAATCATGTGCGTAGCCCAATCTGAAGGCACGCCTTTTTGAATTAATCCGTTCAGTGCCATCGTGCAACTCCACATATAATTTGATGCTAAGGCATAATCGGTTGGGTTTTCCATCACTTTTGGACCAATTTCAATAAGCGTTTGCAAAATCCCTTCGGCAATTCTGTCTTGTAAAAAACCTTCGTGCGGATAAGTTAAATATTGCTCCATTACGTGCGTATAGGCATCAATTATACCGTTTTGAATTTGTCTTTTTGGCAAAGATGCAATTACGGTTGGGTCGCAAATTGAGAATTTTGGAAACAATGCACTTCCGCCAAAAGCTAATTTTTCTTGAGTTGCTTCAATGGTAACTACCGATCCCGAATTCATTTCGCTTCCTGTTGCTGGCAAAGTCAAAACGGTTCCGAATGGAATTACCTTTGAAAGGTCTTTGATTAGGATTCTATTGATTAAAATATCTACAGGATTTCCATCAAATTTTGTGGCACCAGAAATGAATTTTACCCCGTCAATTACAGATCCGCCGCCCACGGCAAGAATGAAAGTGATGTTTTGTTCCTTGACAATTTCAACGGCTTTCATTAGCGTTTCAAAATGCGGATTAGGTTCGATTCCGCCAAATTCCACGATTTCAAAATCCTTTAAAGCAGCTTTTACTTGGTCGTAAACTCCGTTTTTGAAAATGCTTCCTCCGCCATAAGCCAATAATATTTTGGCATCTTTTGGAACTAATGTTGATAATTTTTCTATTTGACCCTTCCCAAAAATAAGATTTGTAGGATTGTATAATTCAAAGTTTAGCATAATTAATTTTTATACAAATTTAAGGGAAGCAATTGGAAATGGTTGGTAAAATGATGTTAAGATTTGTAGGAATTTGGGGTTGTTCCGTATTTTTTAAGAATTCTAATAACTTCTCTTTGCGTTCGTGTTGGAATTGAACCTTGCAACGAATCAAAGTAAAATGGAAACGACTGAAAACTTCATATAGTCAAATAAATTAATGCTTGTTAGCTTCAATATGTCCCAAATATTTTCCAAACACAAATCCCTTTTTTTAAACAATAAACAATGTTCTCCAATCCATTTTATTAAATTTGTACTATGCTTGAAATAAATCCAAACCGAAAAATCATTCATGTCGATATGGACGCATTTTATGCTTCTGTCGAGCAAATGGACAATCCTGATTTACGGGGAAAACCAGTTGCAGTTGGGGGAAATGAAATTCGTGGTGTAGTTTCGGCAGCCAGTTATGAAGCGCGTAAATTTGGTGTTCGAAGTGCGTTGAGTGGCGCATTGGCAAAAAAATATTGCCCCGAACTAATCTTTGTAAAACCTCGATTTGATCGTTACAAAGAGATTTCTCAAAAAATCCGAAAAATATTTTACGATTACACCGATTTGGTCGAGCCGCTTTCTCTTGACGAAGCTTATCTTGATGTCACACAAAACAAAAAAGGAAATCCTAGTGCTTCTCTAATTGCACAAGAAATAAGATTACGGATTCTTAATGAAGTTGGACTTTCGGCATCAGCTGGAATATCTGTGAATAAATTCATTGCTAAAGTTGCCAGCGATGTCAACAAACCCAACGGACAAAAAACGGTTTCGCCAGATGAAGTAATTTCGTTTCTTGAGGATTTGCCCATCCGAAAATTTTATGGCGTGGGAAAAGTAACTACCGAAAAAATGTACCAATTAGGAATATTTACGGGTTTGGATTTAAAAAGCAAAACTATCGAATTCTTAGAAAAACATTTTGGGAAGTCGGGCACATTCTATTTCAATGTCGTTCGGGGCATCCATAACAGCGAAGTAAAACCCAATCGGATTACAAAATCGGTAGCCGCCGAACACACATTTGATGAAAATTTAACCTCCGAGATTTTTATGCAAGACCGTTTGGAAACCATTGCTGCCGAATTAGACCGCCGATTGAAAAAGCACAAAATTGCTGGGAAAACGGTAACTTTAAAAATAAAATACAGCGATTTTACGCAGCAAACCCGAAGCAAAACATTGCCTTACTTTATCTCGGATCAGTCGCTTTTATTCGATACCGTAAAAGAATTGTTGTTTCAGGAACGTATGAAAGATTCCGTTCGTTTGTTGGGGATTTCCTTGAGTAATCTGAACACCGAAATCAAGAAAACAATTGTGGTTCAATTGAAGTTTGATTTTTAGCTAATTGAAGTAAAATAGGGTTTTATGGTTTGGCGATTATAAAATATAAATTTATATTATACATCTAAGGTTTTATAGCGTCAATTGAACAATTTATACCATCTGTAATTTTAAAATAGTCCAAAATCAAGTGGTGTAATTCCGATATAGTATGAAAATAGTACCATTTTTA
The DNA here is from genome assembly GCA_044373975.1 of Flavobacterium sp. Taxonomy (GTDB): domain Bacteria; phylum Bacteroidota; class Bacteroidia; order Flavobacteriales; family Flavobacteriaceae; genus Flavobacterium. The sequence goes on from JBILPJ010000004.1 coordinate 30,615, forward strand.
TTGGACTATATTGAATACATAATCGGTATTAATTTTGGAACAAAAAATACGACAGTAAATATTGAACGTTACTTATAAATAAAAAGGGCGAAATTTTACTTCCGCCCTTTTTGCCCCAAATCTACCATTAACTTTACCTACTATTGCTATGGTTTACCAAATGTATAGCGATAAAGATGCTTTATTAAATATTTTAGATAAAGTGCAAATAAAATCGTTTAAGTGCGATTTCGGCTACAAATTAATAAGCTCTTGCATCCTTTCCTTCATAGAAATTCATAAAAGCACGGTTTACCACTCGGTTTCCACCAGGCGTTGGATAATCTCCAGTAAAATACCAATCCCCTAAATTTTTCGGACACGCTATATGCAAATTTTCTACTGTTTGGAATATGATTTTTACTTCTGCTTTTACAGAAGCATCTGTTAGCATTTCAGCAATTTTATCTGAGACTTCTTGCGGTTGAAAAGGCGCATAAATTTCTGTTACGAAGTTCACTACTTCGCTGTCTTTCAGGTTTTCTTGTGCTTTGCATTTCAAATAAACGGACTCCACGATATGGTATAAATTTCTTTCTTTTAGTAATTCTAATGCCGCTTGAAACGCCACTAATCCCTCCAATTTTGCCATATCAATTCCGTAACAATCAGGATAACGAATTTGTGGTGCAGATGAAACTACGATGATACTTTTCGGTTTCAAACGATCCATCATTTTGATGATGCTCATTTTTAAAGTAGTTCCACGAACAATACTGTCATCAATAATTACAAGGTTGTCCGTAGGTTTTATAACGCCATACGTAACATCGTAAATATGGGCAACCAAATCATTTCGGCTGCTATCTTCGGTAATAAAAGTTCGAAGTTTGGCATCTTTAATGGCTACTTTTTCAGTTCTAATTTTTACAGAAAGCAATTCCTGCAAAGAATCTTTGGTTAAAGAATCTCTATTTTGAAGAATGAAATTATTTTTCCTTTGGTTCAAAAAATCTTGTGCCGCTTCAACAATTCCGTAGAACGAAGTTTCGGCAGTGTTTGGAATATAAGAAAAAACGGTGTTGTCAGTATCATTATCGATGGCTTCTAAAACTGCAGGCAAAATCAATTTTCCAAGGTTTTTACGTTCTTGATAGATTTCTGCATCACTTCCTCTTGAGAAGTAAATTCGTTCAAAAGAACACGCTTTTTTCACTGTTGGCGTTATAATTTCTTCCTCAGTTACCTTTCCGTTTTTCTTGATAATTAAGGCGTTTCCTGGTTGCAATTCCTGAACTTTATCAAAATCAACATTGAAAACCGTTTGGATAACTGGTCGTTCCGAAGCCACCACTACAATTTCATCATCTTGATAAAAATAAGCGGGACGAATTCCTGCTGGATCTCTAAACACGAAGGCATCACCGTGACCTAAAAGCCCAGCCATTGCATAACCTCCATCCCAACCTTTAGAGGCTCGGCGTAGAATTTTTGCAATTTCTAATTTTTCAGCAATTACTGGTGAAGCTTCTCTTTTTGACAAGCCATTATTTTTACATTCTTGGTACAAATCAGTTACCTCATCATCAAGAAAATGTCCGATTTTTTCCATTACAGTTACGGTATCCGCCATTTCTTTTGGGTGTTGCCCCAATTCAATTAAGCTACTGAAAAGCTCTTTTACGTTGGTCATATTAAAATTTCCCGCAATAATTAAATTTCGGTGCATCCAATTGTTTTGACGTAAAAATGGGTGAACACTTTCGATACTGTTTTTTCCAAAAGTTCCATACCGAACGTGACCCAAAAAAACCTCCCCGATATAAGGAATGTGTTTTTTTTGTAGTCCAACATTATCAGCATATTCTGGGTGCGAAGCCATTTCCTCGTTGACTCTTTCATTGATTTGAGAAAACACATCTTGAATGGCTTGCGGATCGTTAGAACGCACGCGGCTGATGTATCTTTCTCCAGGCTCCATATCTAATTTTATACTTGCAAAACCAGCGCCATCTTGACCTCGATTGTGCTGCTTTTCCATTAAGAGATACATTTTTTGGATGCCATAAAAAGCGGTTCCGTATTTCTCTTTGTAAAATTCAAGCGGTTTTAAAAGTCTTAAATAGGCTATTCCACATTCGTGTTGTAATGCATCGCTCATTGTAGTTGTAATTTGTTGTGTTGTTTTTGTTAGGGACAAGTCGCGACTTGTCCGTACTGTAAGTCGCGTCTTGTCCGTGCTGTTTTTAATAAAAAAAGCCCCGAAATTTCGAGGCATAAATTTATTGTATTTCTATATCAAATTGTGTTAAAGATTTGAATTGTTGCAATCTTTCCGTTACCTCATCGCTTTTAAGTCCAACCATTCTTTCTGTCCCAAATTTCTCGACACAAAAAGAAGCAAGATTAGAACCGTAGATAATTGCGTTTTTCATATTCTCAAAAGTAACATTTTCGCTTTGCGTAATATATCCTGCAAATCCGCCTGCAAAAGTATCTCCAGCTCCAGTTGGATCAAAAACTTCTTCTAATGGTAATGCTGGTGCAAAGAATACCTCTTTATTGTGAAACAAAAGTGCTCCGTGTTCCCCTTTTTTAATAACTACATATTTTGGACCCATCGTGTGAATTTTTGCAGCCGCTTTCACTAACGAATATTCCCCTGACAATTGACGGGCTTCTTCATCGTTGATAGTAATTACATCTACACGCTTAATTACATTCAATAAATCTTCTAAAGCACAATCCATCCAGAAATTCATCGTATCTAAAACTACCAATTTAGGCTGTACTTCCATTTGATCCAAAACACTGCTTTGAACCATTGGATGCAAGTTTCCAAGCATTACAACATCGGCATTTTTAAAATTTTGAGGTACTTTAGGTTGAAAATCAGCCAATACATTCAATTGTGTATCAAGCGTATCTCTTGAATTTAAATCGTTATGGTAACGCCCACTCCAGAAGAATGTTTTACCGCCTTTTACGATTTCAAGTCCTGAAATATCTATATTTCTATCAGTTAATAAGTCTAAATATTCTTGTGGAAAATCATCTCCAACTACAGAAACAATAGCCGATTGAAGGTTAAAATGGGAAGCTGAAAGACCAATATAAGTTCCTGCTCCACCTAAAATTTTATCTGTTTTTCCAAAAGGAGTTTCAATAGCGTCGAAAGCAACTGTTCCAACAATCAATAATTTATTCATAATTTGTCATTGCGAGATTTGAAGCAATCTCTAATTAAGGGACAAAGATAGTTTATACGATTGTAAGTTGCAAAGGTTATAAAGAGCAAAATTTTTATAAAAGTTTGGCTTCTTCAAATTCATAAAATGCATCCACAGAAAGTGTTTTTTGCATCGATGCCATAACGGCCAATTCGTCGCAACGTTCATTCTGAATATGGTTATTATGCCCTTTAATCCATTTGAAGTCAACTTGGTGTTTTCTATAAATAATTAGAAAGCGTTTCCATAAATCCGGGTTTTTCTTGCCAACGAAGCCTTTTTTTTCCCACCCAAAAACCCATTGTTTCAAAACAGAATCAACCACATATTTAGAATCAGAAATTACCAAAACTTTCATATTCGGGTTTTTTAGTTTTTCTAAACCAACAATTACGCCCAATAATTCCATTCTGTTATTGGTAGTATGCCGAAAACCTTCGTAAAATTCTTTCTTGTGTCGCGTTCCCACCAATTCCATAACAACGCCATAACCTCCTGGACCAGGGTTTCCTTTGGCAGCGCCGTCGGTATAAATATGCACTTCGTGTTCCAATTTTAGATTTTAGATATTAGAATGTTTTCGATTACTTCGGGAAACCACTTTTGTTCTAATTCATAGACTTTTGCAGCGACTTCTTCAGGTGTTTCATTTCCTGATAAAGGTACGCTTTTTTGAAAAATGATGTTTCCTTCGTCGTAATTTTCATTTACATAGTGAATTGTAATACCAGTTTCGGATTCGTTATTTTCAACCACAGCCCGATGCACATTCATTCCATACATTCCTTTCCCACCATATTTTGGTAAAAGTGCAGGATGAATATTGATTATTTTATCTGGAAATGCTGCAACGCAATTTTGTGGGAATTTTAATAAAAACCCTGCTAAAAGTATCAAATCGGGTTGAATGCTATTTAATTTTTGTAGTACTTTATCCCCATTAAAATCTTCTTTCGAGAAAACTTCTGAAGGAATATTCAAATTTTTTGCTCGTTCTAAAACTTTTGCATTCACATTATTAGAAAAAATGTAAATTACTTTAGCAACTTCGATTTTATTGAAATAAAGTACAATGTTTTCGGCATTTGTCCCCGAACCTGAAGCGAAAATCACGATTTTTTTCATTTGGTACTTTTTAATATCACGCAAAAAAAAGAATAAAAATCGATAATAAATAGAAATTTAGGCACTTTATTAAAATAATTTTTTAATTTCGTCGTCTTATTTATTAACTAAAGCGTGGATTTAAAATAAAGTTTTTTATTTTTGCCAACAAATTAAATTTTAAAATTAAAGATTATGTCAGACATTGCATCAAGAGTAAAAGCGATTATCGTAGACAAACTAGGCGTTGACGAAAACGAAGTTGTAACAGAAGCAAGCTTCACAAATGATTTAGGAGCTGATTCTTTAGATACAGTTGAGCTAATTATGGAGTTTGAAAAAGAATTTGATATTCAAATACCAGACGATCAAGCAGAAAACATTGCTACTGTAGGTCAAGCTATTTCTTATATCGAAGAAGCTAAAAAATAATAATTATTGCACCCGTATGCCAATTGGTTTACGGGTGTTATTATTTTTTTAAATTAAAATTTATGATTGTTCGTTCAATCACAATAAATATATTGTAATACCTATGTCTTTTTATGATTTTACATAGAAAAAAGCATAGGTATTATTTTTTACATTCATAACTATAAAATTATACTATGGAATTAAGGCGAGTTGTAGTAACAGGTTTGGGTGCGCTTACTCCTATTGGAAATACTGTACAAGAATATTGGAACGGACTTATTAACGGTGTTAGTGGTGCGGCTCCAATTACTTATTTTGATGCTTCAAAATTCAAAACACAATTTGCTTGCGAGTTGAAAGGTTTTAATGTTGAAGACTTTATAGACAGAAAAGAAGCTCGAAAAATGGACCGTTATGCGCAATATGCAATGGTTTCGTCTGATGAAGCGGTAAAAGATGCTAATTTTGATTTTGATACGTTAGATAAAGATAGAATTGGAGTTATTTGGGGTTCAGGAATTGGTGGATTAGAAACTTTTCAAATTGAAATGTTGAATTTTGCTGCAGGTGACGGAACGCCAAGATTCAATCCGTTTTTTATTCCAAAAATGATTTCTGATATTGCCTGTGGTCATATTTCAATAAAATACGGTTTTAGAGGTCCAAATTTCGCAACCGTTTCTGCGTGTGCTTCTTCTACAAATGCAATTATTGATGCTTTCAATTATATTCGTTTGGGTCACGCTGATGCAATGGTAACAGGTGGTTCAGAAGCTGCAGTTACAATTGCTGGAATGGGTGGTTTCAATGCGATGCACGCTTTATCAACAAGAAATGATGATCCAAAAACTGCTTCCCGACCAATGGACAAAGACCGTGATGGTTTTATTCTTGGAGAAGGTGCCGGAGCGTTAGTTTTAGAAGAATACGAACACGCAATTGCTCGTGGTGCTACTATTTATTGTGAAATTGGTGGAGGCGGAATGTCTGCTGATGCGTATCATATTACAGCGCCACATCCTGAAGGATTGGGTGCAAAAAATGTAATGATTAACTGCTTGAGAGATGCTGGTTTGAAACCTACAGATGTTGATGGAGTGAATATGCACGGTACTTCAACGCCACTTGGAGACATTGCGGAAAGCAAAGCTATTCTTCACGTTTTTGGAGAGCACGCTTATTCAATGAACTTAAATTCAACGAAATCGATGACAGGACATTTATTGGGTGCCGCTGGTGCAATTGAAACAATTTCTTCAATTCTTGCTATCAAACACGGAATAATTCCTCCAACGATAAATCATTTCACAGATGATGAAAATATTGACAACAAATTGAATTTTACTTTCAATACGGCTCAAAAAAGAGACGTAAAAGTATTGATGAGCAATACATTTGGTTTTGGTGGTCACAATGCGTGTGTATTGGTTAAAAAATTAGAACTTTAATAGTATTCTATGAGTATAATCAGAAAAATATTTCAAAAATCCCGATCTGAAGAAGACGGGATTTTTTTTACTGATATTCAAAAAATACTTGGTTTTAAACCAATAGAAATTAGTTATTACAAAAAAGCATTCATCCATCGTTCTACAAGTAAAATTGACACCAAAGGAAATCCAATAAACTACGAAAGATTGGAATTTTTAGGAGATTCGATGTTGAGTTCTATAATTGCCGCTTATTTATTTGATAAAGCACCTGCTGGAGATGAAGGTTATTTAACAAAAATGCGTTCCAAGATTGTAAGTCGCGAACATTTGAATGAATTGGGTCGGGATTTGAATTTAGTTCAATTTTTAGACAGTAAAGTTCCCATTCAGCATTTTGGGGAAAATATTCACGGAAATCTTTTTGAATCACTTGTTGGCGCTATTTATTTAGATCGAGGTTATACTTATTGTGAAAAATTCATCCAAAAACGAGTTATCGTTCCTTATGTAGATATTGCAAAATTGGAAGGAAAAGTCATCAGCTATAAAAGTTTATTGATTGAATGGTGTCAAAAAGAGAAAAAGACCTTTCATTTTGATGTTTTTGAAGACAACGACAGTTCTGGCGAACGCTTATTTGGCGTAAAATTCAGTATTGACGATAAAGTGATTGCAAAAGCAAGAGCAACTTCAAAAAAGAAGGCAGAGGAAAAAGCATCTCAAAGAGCTTACTTTGCTTTTCAAGATAAAATCGACAAAAAATAAATCATAATTTTATCAATCTACATCGTTTTCGTTAGTAAAATAAAGGCAACATCTCATTTTAGTAACTGTTTAATTACATAGAAACAGTATATTTACAACTTATTTAAACGGAAATGGCAATTCATAAATTACATATCGATGAATTTGACGAGGTTGATTATGAACTCATTGCAATTCATACTTCATTAGAAGATTATCGATTAGCTTATTTTTTGAATCAGAAATTGCCCATTTTATTAGGCAAAAGTAAAAGTGAAATTCAAATAAATATCAAAGAAGGCGTTACTGGTTTTTCGAGGTTCATTTATGAAAATAAAGCTGCCGATAGTTGTTGGAGTTTAATCCAAAATAAAAATGAAGTAACCAATTTGAAATCGGATAACAATCAGAATTTATTTGCTAATTCTACTTATGAGGTAGCTACCAAAGCCTATCTTTTACCAGAATTTAAAAAAGTTGATTACTTTCTAAAAATTGAAAATAGCGATAATGACATTGAAAAAATTATTTCTAAAATTAACACAATAGCAAGAATATCAACCGTTTATTCAGTAGATACAAATAAAATAAAGTCAAAAAATAATTTAATTTTTTAATAACAAATGTCAACAAACAAAAAAACTAAAATTGTAGCAACATTGGGCCCCGCGTGTAGTACAAGAGAAGTCTTGAAAGATATGATTGAGGCTGGAGTAAATGTTTTTAGAGTGAATTTTTCTCATGCAGATTATTCAGATGTTAAAGCAAAAATTGATTTAATCAGAGGATTAAATGACGAATTTGGTTATACTGCAGCTATTTTAGGCGATTTACAAGGGCCTAAACTTCGTGTTGGTGTAATGAATGAAGAAGTAATTGTGAATCCTGGAGATATTATTACTTTTCAAACTGCCGAAGATGTTCCTGGAACAAAGGAGCGCGTTTATATGAACTACAAAGAATTTCCAAATGATGTTAATCCAGGAGAAAACATTCTTCTTGATGACGGAAAATTGATGTTTGAAGTTATTTCTACAAATAGAACCACAGAAGTTGTAGCCAAAGTAATTCAAGGTGGTCCTTTAAAATCTAAAAAAGGGGTGAATCTTCCAAATACAAAAGTTTCATTGCCTGCATTAACAGAAAAAGATATTCGTGATGCGATATTTGCCATTGAGCAAAAAGTAGATTGGATTGCACTTTCATTTGTTAGAACAGCTGAAGATTTAATGGAATTGCAAGACCTAATTGCAAAACATTCGGATCATAAAATTCCAATTATTGCTAAAATCGAAAAACCTGAAGGTGTAGAAAACATCGATTCTATTATCACGCATTGTGATGGTTTGATGGTTGCTCGTGGTGATTTGGGCGTTGAAGTTCCAGCTCACGAAGTGCCGTTAATTCAGAAAAAACTGGTAAACAAAGCCAAAACAGCTAGAATTCCTGTTATTATTGCTACACAAATGATGGAAACAATGATTACAAGCCTAACACCAACGCGTGCTGAGGTGAATGATGTTGCCAATTCTGTTATGGATGGTGCTGATGCCGTAATGCTTTCTGGAGAAACTTCTGTAGGGAATTATCCTATTCAAGTTATCCAAAAAATGACACAAATTATTGAAGCAGTTGAAGATTCTCCGCTAATTCAAGTGCCACAAAACACACCACAAATTAAAACGAATCGTTATATTACAAAAACAATTTGTCAGCACGCCGCTCAAATGGCAAATGCAATTAAGGCAAAAGCAATTTGTACGTTGACGAATAGTGGTTATACAGCTTTTCAAATTTCGGCATGGCGTCCGCAAGCAGATATTTTGGTATTTACATCCAACAAAAGAATTTTGACGCAGTTAAATTTAATCTGGGGAGTGAAAACTTTTTACTATGATAAATTTGTAAGTACTGATGATACCATTGATGATGTGAACAGAATTGCCACAGAAAAAGGATTGGTTACCAAAGGCGATATGTTGATTAATTTAGCTGCGATGCCAATTGCAAATAAAGGAATGGTGAACACGTTGCGCGTTACAGAAATAGAGTAAAACGTAGTTTAAACTTATAAAAAAGGGCTGGATATTAATTCAGCCTTTTTTGTTTTCTAAAAGTTCAATAGCAACTTAATATTGCACTAATTTTCTATTTGAATTCCATTGTTATTATAATATAATGTGGGATTTTAAATTCTTCCGAATCAAAATCACTAAATTTTCTAAGCCAATCCACAGTAGAGGAACGTGATTGAATCACATATTTATGACAAACTTAGTACGTTGATATCCTTCCTTGCTCTATTTCTTTAACAACTTGCAATTTAAAGACATTGTGTAATCTTTTTCAATGCGCTTTATTTAGCTGCTTTTTTCATGCTTTCCCATAAGGATACTTTCTGTGTCACTATTTCAGGAAAAGAAAGATATATACAAAAAAAAACTCCAACCGTAAAGTTGGAGTTTTAATAGTAATAAAAAAGTAATTATCTAATAACTACTTTTCTTGTAGCTGTATTTCCACCTTCAGTGATTTTAACAATATAGACTCCGCTGTTTAAAGCAGCAACGTTAATTGTATTATTTGAAGTGGTTGTACTTAATACTTGTTTTCCTAAAACATCAAATAAAGAAATTGTTCTTTCTGTATTTAGGTTAGATTCAACATGTAAAACACCGTTAGAAACAGGGTTTGGATATACTTTTAAACCTGCAATTTCGTTTTGATTAACAGATAACACCACTACACCATTAGAAACTGTGAAATTATCTATTCTCCATGCACCTGTAGCTCCATTGTAAACGGATGGAGTTGTAGCAGCATATCCAACAGCAGAATAACTAGTTCCTGCAGGGTCAAATATCGACACAATTCTAAATGCAAATCCAATTTTATTATTTGCTTCAACTGGCATAACAAGAGTTACCATTGGATTTGTTGTAAAAGCGTTTGTTAACAAACCACTATTATTACTAAAAACAGTCCAAGTTGCGCCAGCATCAATACTATATTCGTATTGTTGAAATCTTGAAGAGGTGTTCGAACCTCTTGGGTCAAAAGTCACATTTATTGGGTCATTATATCCTGCGGTACTTACATCAAATCTAAATCCAGCAGTTCCAGAATCCGCTGTAGGAAAATTTTTAACACTATAAGCTAAATTTCCAGTTACTGCTGGATTTCCCCCCGGCATTAAAACACCCGTTAAATTATCAGCCACACCGCCGATTTTCGTAAATGTACCTGAACCAGTTGTTGGTAACATTGCTGTTGCTGGAGAAACATTGTCAAAATTCCATTGTGTAATGTTTTGTCCAAAAGAGATGCTGCTAATTAATAATGTAAATAATAAAGCGTAAATTTTTTTCATAATTTTTTTAGATTTAAATTTTTATATTTGACAAAGGTAAGAAGTAATTTTATATTATTTGAAACAAACAATGTAAAAAAATCATTAATTTTAAAATAAAAGAAATTATAACTATTTGACAATTAGTTTTCTAGTTGCAGTAGCGTCGCCTTCTTTGATTTTAATAATATAAACTCCCGGAGAAAGAGTTCCAATATTCAATTCTTTAGCATTTAAAACCGTTTGAAGTACTTTTTTACCAAGCACGTCAAAAATGGTGATTTCTTTGTCTAAAGAAAATTTAGAAGTAATGTAAATTTTTCCATTGCTCACGGGGTTTGGGTAGAAACTCAAACCTTCAATAGAAGTGTCTTGAGTTCTAAATTGCACTTTGGTTTCCTGAGCAGAAGCGCTAAAAGAAAAGAAACAAAGTAATAAAGTGGCAATATAAAAGTAATTTTTAATCATTTTTAATCTTAATGTTTGGTAAAGATACAGCTATAAATTTAATTAACAAGCAAAAAAAAGCATCTCGGTAAGGAGATGCTTTAAATTTATTATTAATTTAACAATTATAAAATAAATTCAAATAGTCTAAAACTGTATTTATTAATCTTATGAGATTTTAGCTTATTAATTAAGTTGTAAGTTTTAATGTCGTAATGTCAAAAGTTTCAAACAGCAAAAAAACTAATTAAAATCATTCAATTACAATACATTACACATTTTAAAAATACGTCGCTTTATTATACTTACTACTTAAAGATAAATTACAAACATTTTTTGATTGGATTATATATTAAATATCAATACTAACGGTTAAAATTAAACTGCGTGTTACAGATTGTCTAAAAAAAACATTTGTTATCAAATTGCATATATTTACTTGTCCTAGTTGTATATTTGTGGCATTACAAACCAATATAAATTAAAAGATGAAACAATCATTATTACTTGTATCTTTAAGTATTCTGCTATTTGGATGCAAAACTACCTCGATTACCAATTCAAAATTAGACAAACATTCTCAAGTTGAAATTAAAGGAAATTGGACTCTTTCAAATGTAATTTATCCAAGTTCGGATTATATTAAAATCAACTCTTTTCAAATTGCGGATTCAAAATGTTTTGAAGGAAGTACTTGGAAATTTATTTCTAATAATAACAAAGGGGAATTCATCTTAAATCAATCTTCTTGTACTGCTTTTAGTTCGCCAATAACTTGGTTTGTAAATGAAGAAGGGCAATTTATTTTAAAAATACTTAGTTCAGGTGAAAAAGCTAAAAAGGTAAGAGATGGTTTTATTTTGACTGTTGCAAACCAATCAGAATCACGCTTTCAATTGATTGATAAAGTCAACGTTGGCGGGAACATTATAGAAGTTGTGTATCAATTCCAAAAAAATAATTAAAAAAAGAAAGATGAAAAATAAAGCAGTACTTATCATAATAATTTTAATATTAATAAATCCAATTTTCACAAGTTGTAATGCTGTAAAAAACACAAATAAAACGCAACGAGGTGCTGGAATTGGTGCATTAGCTGGAGGAATCCTTGGCGCTGTTATTGGAAATAATGTTGGAAAAGGCGGAAATGGTGCATTGGGAGCAGTGCTTGGCGGTGTTATTGGCGGTGTTGCTGG
>JBILPJ010000150.1:0-5750 GCA_044373975.1 Flavobacterium sp.
AATTTTATCCAACGGAAAAATCACATCTGCAAAAGTACCTGGAAATAATTTTCCTTTTTCATTTTCAGCAATGGCACGCACCTGAAGTGTTCTTGTATTTACAGAGATTTCAGGCTCTAAAGCATAAATTTTTGCCGAATAACTTTCGTCAGAACCAGCAACTTTAAATGTCAAATTAGAATTTAATTGAACTTGATTCGCATATTTTTCAGGAATTGAAAAAGTAATTTTCAATTTAGAACTGTTCACCAATTTAGCCACCAAAATACTTGGCGTGATATACGTTCCTGGAGAAATCGATCGCAATCCAATTTTCCCTGAAAAAGGAGCTTTAACCGCAGTTTTTGAAATTTGTGCTCTAATAAGTTGACTTTGCGCTTGCGCAGATTTAAAATCGGCACGAGCAATTTCATATTCCTCTTGGCTGATGGCTTCTTTTTGCAACAAAAGTTTCGCTCTTCTTTCATTTTCAGAAGCCAAACTTTCTTTCGTTTTAGCCTGTCCGAGTTGCGCTCTCAATTCAATATCATTCACTTTAAAAAGCACTTGCCCTTTAGCAACATTGGAACCTTCATTGAAATAAATATTTTCCACAATTCCTGAAACTTCACTACGAATTTCTACTTGCTCATTGGCTTCTAATGAACCTGAAAGAGACAAATTAGTTTCAAAATTTTGAGCATTTACAACAATTCCACTCACATTCATCGGTTTGTCTTTCCCTGATTTATCGTTTGAAAGTTCGCTTTTAGCTTTATTTGCCGTTATTCGATAGACAATAAAAATTCCAAATCCAATAACGATTAAAGTGTAAAAAAGATGTTTTAGTTTCATAATTATATAAAAAAGTGAGAAATTACTTCCTATAAATAGTTGGAAACAAATTTAGAATTTAAATTGATTATCTAAGTAAATTAGCCGTCATTTAACAAGTATTTTGTGATTTTGCCCCCTGAAATAGTTTTTTTATTTGGGCATGCCCCTACGTAAAAACTTCGGGTCAGGTCGTTCGCTACAATCTCTGTTCCACTTTGTTCCACAGAGGATTTCCGCTGCCACCCTTCATGCGAACCCCGATTTATGATTTTAGATTGACAAAATCAAGGCAAAAATCATTGTCTACCTTTTTTAAAGCCAAAATTTAAAACAAGAAAATAATTAGTCTCACAGCCCCGATTAAGGCGGTATCCTCGCAGCGAAGCGAAGAGATATAGCCGAAAGCGGGAATTGCAATTCCAAATACAAGAGGAAAATTCGCTCCAAAAAAAAATAGAAATATTCATAAAATAATAAACCCGCCTTGCTAAAAACAAGGCGGGTTTTAGTATTCTAACGATTTAGAAACTACTGATTTGTAGGTTCTGGTGCTTTTTTAACATTCACGAATAATTCTTGTGAAGTTTCGTCTAAATCCATATAAATTTCATCTCCTGAACCAATTTTACTGGTGATGATTTCCTCTGCCAGAGCGTCTTCAACATATTTTTGAATCGCTCTTTTTAGCGGTCTTGCACCAAATTGTTTGTCAAATCCTTTATCGGCAATAAACGCTTTGGCGGTATCTGATAAATTAAGATTGTAGCCCAATTCTTTTACTCTTGCATATAGTTTTTTCAATTCGATTTCAATAATCAAATCAATATCGTGTTTTTCTAATGCATTGAAAACAATTACATCGTCAATTCTATTAAGAAATTCTGGTGCAAATGCTTTTTTAAGTGCGTTTTCAATGATGCTTTTAGAATTATCATCGGCTTGCGAAATTTTAGCAGCGGTTCCAAAACCTACGCCTTGACCGAAATCTTTCAATTGGCGCGCACCAATATTAGAAGTCATAATGATAATCGTGTTTTTAAAATCGATTTTGCGACCCAAACTATCGGTTAAATAGCCATCGTCTAAAACTTGCAACATCATATTGAAAACATCAGGATGCGCTTTTTCGATTTCATCTAATAATACGACGCAATACGGTTTCCTTCTAACTTTTTCGGTTAATTGTCCGCCTTCTTCATAACCAACGTATCCTGGAGGTGCTCCAACTAATCTTGAAATCGCGAATTTTTCCATATATTCACTCATATCAATTCGAACCAAAGCATCTTCAGAATCGAATAATTCTTTGGCTAAAACTTTGGCTAATTGTGTTTTTCCAACACCCGTTTGTCCTAAGAAAATGAAGGAACCAATTGGTCGGTTTGGATCTTTCAATCCCGCACGATTTCGTTGAATAGAGCGAGCAATTTTTAGCACCGCTTCATTTTGACCAACTACCTTATCTTGAATAAGTTCAGGAAGTCTAGCTAATTTGTTACTTTCAGTTTGCGCAATACGATTTACAGGAATTCCTGTCATCATAGAGACGACATCTGCAACATTGTCTTCGGTAACTAAAATACGATTGTTTTTAGCATCTTCTTCCCATTGTTCTTGGGCAATTGCCAAATCTTTTTCGATGCGTTTTTCATCATCACGAAGTTTTGCGGCTTCTTCATATTTCTGTCTTTTAACAACAGAATTTTTCAGTTCGCGAACTTCTTCCAATTGACGTTCCAATTCCAAAATTTGTTTTGGCACTTCAATATTGGTAATATGCACACGAGAACCTGCTTCATCAAGTGCATCAATTGCTTTGTCTGGAAGGAAACGCTCCGACATATATCGGTTTGTTAATTTTACACACGCTTCAATTGCTTCGTCTGTATAAGTTACATTATGATGATCTTCGTATTTATTTTTGATATTATTTAATATTGTAATCGTTTCTTCAACAGAAGTTGGTTCGACGATTATCTTTTGGAAACGGCGTTCTAAAGCACCATCTTTTTCAATATACTGTCTGTATTCGTCTAATGTTGTCGCGCCAATACATTGAATTTCTCCACGGGCAAGGGCGGGTTTAAACATATTGGAAGCATCCAAGGAACCCGTTGCTCCACCAGCGCCAACAATAGTGTGAATTTCATCAATGAAAAGAATAATATCGTCATTCTTTTCCAATTCATTCATCACGGCTTTCATTCGTTCTTCAAACTGTCCGCGGTATTTTGTTCCCGCAACAAGGCTAGCTAAATCAAGAGTTACCACACGTTTGTTAAACAAAATTCGAGAGACTTTCTTTTGGATAATCCGCAAAGCAAGACCTTCTGCAATAGCAGATTTTCCCACTCCAGGTTCTCCAATTAGTAATGGATTGTTCTTTTTACGGCGGCTCAAAATTTGTGAAACACGCTCAATTTCTTTTTCACGACCAACTACAGGATCTAATTTTCCTTCTTCGGCCATTTCTGTTAAATCTCTCCCAAAATTATCTAAAACAGGGGTTTTGGATTTTTTGTTTGATTTATTGGCGGGATTATTAAAACTATCGCCTTTTAGACTGTCATCTTGTCCTGAATCTTCATTATAAGATTCGGCTCTTGGTAAATTTTCTAAGAATTCACCTTCAGTATTATTTGGTGTCATATTTAGATATTGTTCTTTAGCTGTGTCATAATCAATTTTTAACTTGTTAAGCAGCTTGGTTGTTGGATCATTCTCATTTCGAAGTATGCACAAAAGTAAGTGTGCCGTACTAATTAAGGTGCTTTGAAACACTTTAGCCTCAAGAAAAGTTGTCTTTAGCGCTCTTTCCGCTTGACGGGTCAGGTGTAAATTTTTCTTTTCATTGTTGAATTCATTCCTTGGATTGGCAGGACTTAGGATTTCTACTTTTCTACGTAAAAAATCCAAATCTATTGATAAATTATTCAAAATATCAATGGCTGTTCCGTTGCCATCTCTCAAGATACCGAGCATCAAGTGTTCTGTTCCAATGAAGTCGTGACCTAATCGAAAGGCTTCTTCTTTACTGTACGTTATTACATCTTTTACCCTTGGTGAAAAATTATCATCCATATTATTCTTATTGCTTATTGTAAATTTAGTGAATATTTGTAATAAATACAAAAATCATACCTACTATGTAAGTAATGTCAGCTAAATGACAAAAAATTATCTGATAATGAAAGAGAAATAGGGAATTAATTTATCAACTGAATTGGCTAATAAATTTGTTAATAAATCATCTAAATTTATGTGCGAATTTGCATTAAAAATATTTTATAAAGACTATATTAGCAAGATTTTTTGAAACAAAATAATTTTTAATATAACTATATAATATGTCTGACGGAGAAAAGTTAATTCCTATTAACATAGAAGATGAAATGAAAACAGCTTACATCGATTATTCGATGTCAGTAATTGTATCACGAGCACTTCCAGATGTTAGAGACGGTTTGAAACCTGTACATCGAAGAGTACTTTTTGGAATGCACGAATTGGGGATTACTTCAAAATCTGCCCATAAAAAATCTGCAAGAATTGTAGGAGAAGTTTTAGGAAAGTACCACCCACACGGAGATACTTCTGTTTATGATGCGATGGTTCGTATGGCTCAAGAATGGAGTATGCGTTATCTTTTAGTTGACGGACAAGGTAACTTTGGTTCTGTTGATGGCGATAGTCCTGCAGCAATGCGTTATACTGAAGCGAGAATGCGTAAGATTTCGGAAGAGATTATGGCAGATATCGAAAAAGAAACCGTTGATTTTCAATTGAATTTTGATGATACTTTATATGAGCCAAAAGTAATGCCGACACGAGTTCCTACTTTGTTAATAAACGGAGCTACGGGAATTGCTGTTGGTATGGCTACCAATATGCCACCGCACAATTTAACGGAAGTTATCAATGGAACGTTGGCGTATTTAGACAATACAGACATTGAAATTGACGAATTGATGAATCATATTAAAGCCCCAGATTTTCCTACTGGAGGAATAATTTATGGTTATGAAGGTGTTCGTGAAGCGTTCAAAACAGGTCGTGGAAGAATAGTAATGAGAGCTAAAGTGAACTTTGAAGAGGTTGACGGAAGAGAATCTATCATTGTAACTGAAATTCCATACCAGGTGAATAAAGCCGATATGATTAAGAGAACGGCTGATTTAGTTAATGACAAAAAAATTGAAGGTATTGCGAATATCCGTGATGAATCGGATAGAAACGGAATGCGAATTGTATATATATTAAAGAGAGATGCTACTCCAAACGTAGTTTTGAACACACTTTATAAATTTACACAATTACAATCTTCTTTTAGTGTAAATAATATTGCCTTGGTAAAAGGTCGTCCTCAGATGTTGAATTTGAAGGATATGATTCACTATTTCATTGAGCACCGTCACGAAGTTGTAGTTCGCAGAACTCAATTTGAATTGCGTAAAGCTGAAGAAAGAGCACATATTTTAGAAGGTTTAATTATTGCTTCTGATAATATTGACGAAGTAATTGCTTTAATCCGTAGTTCAAAAAACACAGAAGAAGCAAGAGAAAAATTAGTTGAAAGATTCAAATTATCAGATATTCAATCTCGTGCTATTGTAGAAATGCGTTTGCGTCAGTTAACAGGTCTTGAACAAGACAAGTTGAGAGCGGAATACGATGAATTGATGAAATTAATCGAGCATTTGAAATCATTATTGGCAGATGTAAATTTAAGAACCGCTTTAATCAAAGAGGAACTTATTGAAATCCGTGATAAATATGGAGATGCACGTCGTTCTGTAATTGAATATTCTGGTGGCGATGTTAGTATTGAAGATTTAATTGCCGATGAAAATGTAGTAATTACAATTTCTCACGCAGGTTATATTAAACGTACCAACCTTACAGAATACAAAACACAAAATAGAGGAGGAGTTGGA
>JBILPJ010000035.1:0-16051 GCA_044373975.1 Flavobacterium sp.
ATAATCAACTTGTGAAACAGTGATTTTTTCAAATGGATAATGACCGATTAATTCATCTACAAAAGTCACTACTTTATCAACAACCACAGCTTCTTGAATGGTATTTATCTTTGTTTCTTTCAAATTTATAGCAACATTTACAATGCTATTTTTATAGCTATAAAAACTAATTTTTGGTTCTATGAAAAGACTAAAATCGGTTCTGTTTTTGCCATCTAATTTATAATTTGAAAACAGCGTATTGGCATCAACTTTTCTGCTACTCAAATCTGTTGTTGCAAATAAATTTTTTGGAATTTTTAAATCAATATCAAAATCTGAAACCGCATTCGAAATATCATCTAAATTATTATTATCATATTGAACAAAATCGTGATTTTCAAATCGAGCAGGGGTAAGGAACCAGTTTTTCAAATTCATTCCGCCATCTTCAGAATAGCCATATTTTGTGAATTTATCACTTGGAATTTTAACCGAATACGTAAGATGTAATACTATTTTTTGATTTGGGTCCAATTTAGTTCTCAATTCAACAGCTATAAAATCGGAATTTGTTTCAGGTCTTTTCCACGATAAAAATAAATTTGAATTATCTATAATCGTTAAATTGTTGGTACTTCCAAGTTCTTTTTCACTCGCCAAATGAAATTCCCTGTAAAATTCATCGGAAAATCGTTCTGCCAAAGCAGTATTTCTTGAAGAATACGCGTGAGTCCAATCATTCAAAACAATCGTTTTTAGCGTATCTACAGATTGATTAAAAAAAGTGATTTCTTGTTGAATATTTAGCGTTTTCGTCGCCATATTCACTTCCACATTAATTTGAGAATGGTGTTGCGCAAAGGCATTTGCCGAAACAAATAACACTAAAAGAGTAGTAAATATTTTAAAATATAATTTCAAATTCAATTTTTTATAAAAACCAATTTACAAATTTTGACGCAATAATTTACCAATTATCCCAAAAAAAATAAAGCTGTTTTTGAGACAGCTTTACATTTAAAAATTTGGTGATAAATTGTATTTTTTATAAAAGGTATCTATTACCTCAATGACCTCATCTTCAGTATCTACAATTTTAATTAACTTCAAATCGTCAGCACTTACATTGTTATATTGCTCAATCAAAACCGTTTTTATCCACTCCATCAAGCCCGACCAAAACGATCTTCCAACTAATATAATTGGGAATTTCCCTATTTTTTTCGTCTGAATTAAAGTTATAGCTTCAAACATTTCATCCAAAGTTCCAAATCCACCTGGCATAATTACAAATCCTTGAGAATATTTCACAAACATCACTTTTCTCACAAAGAAATAATCGAAATTTAAGTTTTTATCTCGATCAATATACGGATTATAATGTTGCTCAAATGGCAAATCAATATTCAATCCCACAGATGCGCCACCGCCTAAACTCGCGCCTTTATTGCCCGCTTCCATAATTCCAGGGCCACCGCCAGTGATAACTCCATAGCCCGCTTTCCCAATTTTATAGGCAATTTTCTCTGCCAATAAATAAAACGGATCATCAGTTTTCGTTCTCGCCGAACCAAAAATAGTCACACAAGGACCAATCCGACTCATACTTTCATAACCATTCACAAACTCCGCCATAATCTTGAAAATCGCCCAAGAATCGTTCGACCGAATCTCATTCCACGTCTTTTGTTTCAGCTTATCCTGAATTATTTTGTCCTCATCATTATCAAAATCTTCTAATTTCATAAGTGTTTTTTTTATTTTTTTTGAAGCTATTTCCCGCTGTCCGTTGCAATCCTTGCTAAAAAGCAAGGGATTTCCACTTCCATCGGGGCTAAGCTTCTCGACTAAATTACTTTTTAAATTTAAAATTAAGTAAATAAATAAATTTTCGGATTACTAAAGTAACTCTTTTTTTAAAAATTGTGCCGTATAGCTTTTTTTATTTTTTACAATTTCTTCGGGTTTTCCTTTCGCAACAACTTCTCCACCACCTTTTCCGCCTTCAGGACCAATATCAATAATGTAATCCGCCAATTTAATTACGTCCATATTATGTTCAATAATCAATATCGTATTGCCTTTGTCAACCAATTTATTTATCACATCCATCAAAACCCGAATGTCCTCAAAATGCAATCCAGTTGTGGGTTCGTCAAGAATGTAAAACGTATTTCCAGTATCTTTTTTAGACAATTCACCAGCCAATTTAATTCGTTGCGCTTCGCCACCAGAAAGTGTCGTACTTTGCTGACCAAGAGTGATATAACCCAAACCAACATCCTGAATTGTTTTTACTTTTCTATAAATCTTCGGAATCATTTCAAAAAACGGAACCGCTTCATCAACAGTCATATTCAAAACATCTGAAATCGATTTTCCCTTGAATCGAATTTCTAAAGTTTCTCTATTAAAACGTTTTCCTTGGCACGTTTCACATTCTACATAAACATCGGGTAAAAAGTTCATTTCTATCGTCCGAACTCCTGAACCTTCACAAGTTTCACATCTTCCACCTTTCACATTAAAACTAAATCTTCCTGCTTTATAACCCCGAATCATACTTTCTGAAGTCATCGTAAACAGGTTTCTAATTTCCGTAAAAACTTCGGTATAAGTCGCAGGATTCGATCGTGGCGTTCTCCCAATCGGACTTTGGTCAATATCAATAACTTTATCAATATGCTCCAAACCTTCAATTTTCTTGTACGGTTTTGGTTTTTTTACGCCATTAAAATAAAAGGCATTCAAAATAGGATAAAGCGTTTCATTTATCAAGGTCGATTTTCCACTTCCAGAAACGCCTGTCACACAAATCAGTTGCCCTAAAGGCATTTCAATCGTAACATTTTTTAAGTTGTTTCCAGTTGCACCAGTCAATTTCAAAAATTTTCCGTTGCCTTCACGTCTCTTTTTTGGAATCTCGATTTTCATTTCTCCATTAAGATACATTGCAGTAATAGTATGGTCTTTCAAGATTTCAGCTGGTGTTCCTTTGCTAATTATTTCACCACCAAATTTTCCTGCTTTTGGACCAATATCAATCACATAATCGGCACGTTCAATCATATCTTTATCGTGTTCAACCACAATCACAGAATTTCCTAAATCCCGCAATTGCTCCAAAGAATGAATTAATTTATCGTTGTCTCTTTGGTGCAAACCAATACTAGGTTCGTCCAAAATATACAAAACGCCAACCAATTGCGAACCAATTTGCGTTGCCAATCGAATTCGTTGTGCTTCACCTCCAGAAAGTGATTTTGAACTTCGGCTTAAAGCCAAATAATCCAAACCAACATTCATCAAAAAGTTCAATCTGTCCTTAATCTCTTTAATTACTTCGGTTGCGATAAGTGTTTGCTTGTCAGATAAATGATTATGTAAATCGTGAAACCATTTTGTCAAATCTGAAATATCCAAATCGCATAATTCAGCAATATTTTTTTCATTGATTTTAAAAAATAACGCTTCTTTTTTTAATCTCGTTCCTTCGCAAACAGGACATTTCACTTCGTCCATAAATCCAGAAGCCCAACGTTTTATTGTTGCCGAACCACTTTCGTCGTGTTGGTTTTTTATGAAATGTGAAATTCCTTCAAATTCAATTTTGTATTCCTTCGTAATCCCCAATGTTTTCGATGCAACAGAAAATTTCTCTTTTCCACCGTTCAAAATCATATCCATCGCTTCCTCAGAAATACGCTCTATGGAATCTGATAATTTGAAATCAAATTTTTCTCCAATAATTTCCAATTGCTTGAAAATCCAAGTTGATTTATATTCGCCTAAAGGCGCAAAACCACCACTTTTAATAGAAATTTTAGGATTTGGAATTATCTTTTTAATGTTAATTTCATTTACCGTTCCTAAACCATTACAATGTTCACAAGCACCTTTTGGCGAGTTGAATGAAAAAATATTCGGTTCTGGATTTTGATAGGAAATTCCAGTAGTTGGACACATCAAATTCCGACTAAAAAAGCGAACTTGATTGGTGTCTTGATCTAAAATCATCAATACATTTTCACCGTGATACATCGCAGTTTTAATGCTGTCAGTCAATCTTTTCTCATTTTCAACTGAAGAATCAACCGCAATTCGGTCGATTACAATTTCAATATCGTGGGTTTTATAACGGTCTAATTTCATTCCAGCCGTTATGTCTTTTATTTCACCATTAACTCGAACTTTCAGAAATCCTTGCTTTGCAATTTGCTGGAATAATTCACCATAATGTCCTTTTCGAGCTCTAATTACTGGCGCAAGAATATTGATTCGTTTGCCGATAAAATCTTTCGTAATCAATTCTTTGATTTGGTCGTCATTATAGGAAACCATTTTTTCGCCTGTATTATAGCTGTAAGCATCGCCACCACGGGCATAAAGCAAACGTAAAAAATCGTATATCTCTGTAATAGTTCCCACCGTTGAGCGAGGGCTTTTGCTGGTTGTTTTTTGTTCAATGGCAATAACAGGTGAAAGTCCGTCAATTTTGTCAACATCGGGACGTTCTAAACCGCCAAGAAACTGTCGGGCATACGCAGAAAAAGTTTCTACATAGCGGCGTTGTCCTTCGGCATAAATAGTATCAAACGCCAAAGACGATTTTCCCGAACCCGAAAGTCCAGTAATCACAACCAATTTTTCTCTGGGAATGGTAACGTCTATATTTTTAAGATTATGAACACGCGCCCCTAATACTTCAATATTATTATCAGTTTCTAACATAATTTGCATCAAAACGCAAAGTTACCATTTTGATTTAAATTTTCGATACAACGCTTATGAAGATTTTGTTAATACAAATAATTAAAAACGCTAATTATAATTTGCGTTTTCTTTTCCTCTTATTCATATAATCATCAATGGCTTCTTTGGTTGTGAGCCAGTTTCGACCCTCTTTATAAGCATCAATTTTTCCTTGTCTTGCCAATAAACTAATGTATTCTTGACCATAAGGCGAATTGGGTTCTTGGACTATATTTGAAATTTCAACATATTCCGTTAAATTATCGGGCATTGCTGTTTTATAAATATTTAAAGTTCTTTCCAGTGCTTGAGACATTAATAGCGTTAATTTTTGATAATTACCATTATTTGCTTGATTTAATGCTTCATAGTATTTCTTTCTGTCATTTTTTAAAATAATGGCAGGCGGAAATCCTGAACGAATTAATAATAAATTCATCGCCAATCGAACGGTTCTTCCATTACCATCAAAAAACGGATGTATCCAAACCAATTTATGATGAAAAATGGTTGCTAACTCAATAGCATTAAGCCCTAATGGATTTATGTTTATAAATTCAATTAATTCATCAAGTAAATCTGAAACTTTATTGGCGTTTGGTGGTGTAAAATTTGCACCTGAAATTCGAACGCCACCATTTCGAATTCTACCAGCAAAATCATCCTCAATTGATCGTAATACTAATCCGTGAATATTAAGAATGTCTATGGAACGCAAAACATAATCATCGGTTACAATTTTATACAAATAATCAATTGCTTTATCGTGATTGTGTGTTTCAAAATGTTCTCTTAAAGATTTTCCTTTTATGGTTATTCCTTCTTGAAGTACCATTTGTGTTTCTCTAAGTGTCATAGAATTCCCTTCGATACTATTGGAATTATAGGTCCATTCTATTGATAAACTTTCTCTGATTTTATGCAAAGCAATGTTAGGCAAGGGTCTGCTGGATTGCAAATCTTGTTTTTTTTCAAACAATCTATCAAAGGTTGCTTGCATTTCTTCTCTATATTCCAAATCTATTTTCCACATTTCAAAAACAAAGATACTTCTTATTATCGGATATATATAATTTTTATTTTATCCGATATTAATTTATTCTATCGTCATCGATTTTAATTTGCTTCTATAGGCTTCAAGCGCTACAGATTTCGATATAAAACCAAAATATTTTCCACTCTTAATTACGGGAAGAAAAGCAACTTTTGAGTTTTCAAATTTATTCATTACCGTTTCCATACTATCGGTTGGATAAATAATCTCTTTTGGAGTTTGCATTATTTCTTTAATTGGAGTATATTTTACTTTGAATGCACTAAATATTATTTCTCGAATATCATTAAAATAAATTATACCCAACAATTCAAGGTTTTCATCTACAACCGCAAATACCACTTGGTTTGAATGCGAAATCAATTCTACTAATTTTTCTAAATTACCTTCAGAACCAACTGTTTCGTAATCGGTTTGGATAATTTTATTTATATCCAAAGTCGATAGAATATTGGTATCTTTATTACTTGTAAATGCATTTCCTTTTCTCGCTAAATTCTTTACATCCAATGAATGTTTTTCAAAACGTTTGGAAATTGCAAAACTTATGGAGGACACAATCATCAATGGAATCATCAAATCGTAACCGCCTGTAATTTCTGCAATTAGAAAAATTGCGGTCAGCGGCGCGTGAAATAAACCGCTTAGAATCCCAGCCATTCCAACCATTGTAAAGTTACTAATGGGTAATTTTGTGAATCCTGTTAGATTTATCAATTTTGAAAAGAAAAATCCTGCATAAGAACCTAAAAATAGGGAAGGAGCAAAATTCCCACCATTTCCGCCACTTCCGAGCGTAATTCCTGTTGCAAACACTTTCAATAACATTGTAGCACCCACAAAAAGTAAAAGCACCCAACTATTATTTCGGAAATCGCTAAATAAGGTGTTTTCTAATAATTGTCCGGGATCATTCTCAGATAAAGTTTTGATACTTTCATAACCTTCACCGAATAATGTTGGGAATACAAAAATAATTAGTGCTAAAAGGGAAGCGCCAAAAAGTCCTTTTTTATAAGGACTTAATTTAACTTTACTAAAAAAATGTTCTACCTTTTGGAAGTTTCGAGAATAATAAACCGCAATAAATCCAGCAAAAATACCAAGCAAAATATAATACGGGATATTATGATAATCGAAGTTTTGCTGTTGCTTGAAATTCAATAAAATGCTTTCGTCTAATACAATTTCAGAAATCAAAGCACCCGTTGCCGCTGAAATCATTATAGGAGTAAATGCAGAAATACTTACATCAACCAACAAAACTTCAATAGCGAATAAAACGCCTGCAATTGGCGCGTTAAAAGCGGCTGCAATTCCTGCCGCAACCCCACAACCTATTAATAAAGTTCGATCTTTGTAACTCAATTTATACCGTTGTGCATAATTAGAACCAAAAGCAGCACCCGTAATTACAATTGGACTTTCCAGACCTGCAGAACCACCCAAACCAACTGTTAGCGAGCTTGTTACTATTTGAGCATACATTTGTTTTCTCGGAATTACACTCGATTTTTTTGCAACGGCAAACAAAATTTGTGAAGTTCCTTTTTCTATTGTGCCGCCCAAAATTCGTTTTACAACAAATATTGTTAGCAAAATTCCAACAATTGGCAAAACGCTATTGATGAAACTTAATTTTAATATTTTATTGATGTCGGTTGCAAATGAAAAAACAGCGTGTGCAAAACTCTTTAACGCTATCACAGCAAAGGCTGCCGAAATTCCAACCAAAACACTCGACAGAAAAATAAACTGTTTTTCTGATAGTTTTGATTGCGACCAACTAATTAAGTTTTCAATTTTATAAATATATCTTTTGAACATTGATTTTTTGTAAAAGGCTAATTTACTATTATTTTGAGTTTAAATTAATTTTCTCAAGGCTTCTTTTTTGCTCAATGGTTTTAATTGGGTTGCATTTACAAAATTGATAACTAGACTTGGATTTGTTCCACCAAATTCTCTTAAAGCCCAGCCAATTGCCTTTTGAATGAAAAATTCTTTTGATTTTGAATGCTTTTCACATTCTGAAAAAAGCAATTCGTAGTTCGTGTTTTTCTTGTATCCCAATTGAAAAAGAAGCACACTTCGATTAAGCCACATATTTTTTGAACTTGAAAAGCGTTCGATTACTTTTTCAGTTTCTTCTGGGAATTCCATTAAATAGCGTCCTAAGATGTTTTTCGCAATGGTATCCACGCTATCCCACCAAGAATTAGTAACTAATAGTTTTTCAATGAGTTTAATATCTTCTTTTTGGTAGTTATTTTTAAGATATTTTATTAAAATTTCAATGCCACAATATTGCAATTCTCGAAACTCTTTATTAAATAATTCCCAAGCAATTTCTCGAAAGTTTTGAGTCAATTCATCTTTATTTGCCTTGCAAACTTCTTTGAAAATTTCCCGTCTCTGAATTGTCTTTATTCCATAAAAAGAAAATAGATTCTTCATGTATTTTGCCATTGGAATAGCATTTTCTGGGTTTCTATTTTTGTTAAATGCAGTTTCTAAATCACTAATAAAGCTCATTATTGGTTTTTTTTACTCGTTGTTTTTTGATTACAAAGAAAGTAATTTTTCATAAGAATGAATTCTCAAATCATTAAAGAAAATCGTAAAATCATCCTCGAATTCTTTGTAAAATAATTTCAATTCCTGAACAGAAAACCGCATATTTGATTCTCTTTTTATTCGATTGTCCATTTGAGATAAAATTTTCTCAATTCCATCAATAGTTTGGTAACTCAAAAGCCAGTTTTGCTGAATCATATAAGGTTTCATCATTTGTGCTTTTTCTGTCAATAAATCGTGATTTGAATCCAATGAATTATAGAAATTGTCAACATAAACTTCTAATTTTTCATCTGAATATAAATTCCAGTTTTTTGCTAAAAAGTGATCGTAAAAAACATCTACAATTACACCCGAAAAATGATGGTAATTGGCGTGCAAACGCTTGGTGCTTTGTCTGAAAATAGGATGCGCATCGGTGAAAGTATCAATGTTGCGATGCAAGATAATTCCTTTCTGAATTTCAGAATGCAACTCCAAGTACTTGTTTCCACGAACGCCATCGGCCATAAAATTTCCGATTTTCATCAAATCAGAATCGCCAGAAAGATAAATATGTGCTAAAAAATTCATTCCCCGAATTTAGGAATTTTATTTCAAATCCGACTTTAAAAACATCTCAAATTCTTATATTTGCTAAAAATAAATCCATAAAAATGACATTAATAAAATCTATATCAGGAATTCGAGGAACTATTGGCGGAGTTGTTGGCGATAATCTAACACCCGTTGACGCAGTAAAATTTGCGTCAGCTTATGGAACTTTCCTTAAAAACAATAGCAAAAAAGACAAATTAACAGTAGTGGTAGGTCGTGACGCAAGGATTTCTGGTCCAATGATTCATAATTTAATTACGCACACCTTAATAGGTTTGGGAATTGATATTATCGATTTGGGTTTGTCAACCACGCCAACAGTTGAAATTGCGGTGCCGTTAGAAAACGCCGATGGTGGAATTATCTTAACCGCTTCTCACAATCCAAAACAATGGAACGCCTTGAAATTACTTAATGATAAAGGGGAATTTCTAAGCGCAAAAGAAGGAGAATTGATTTTGCAAATTGCCGAAGACGAAGCCTTTACTTTTTCTAAAGTAGATGATTTAGGAACAATTACCGAAAACGATGCCTATATGGACATTCACATCGACGAAGTTTTAAACCTGCCTTTAGTTGATGCCGAAGCCGTTGCAAAACGAAAATATAAAGTGGTTGTTGACGCTGTAAATTCATCTGGAGGAATCATTATTCCAAAATTGTTGGAGCTTATGGGCGTTGAAGTAGTCAAATTATATTGCGAACCAAACGGACATTTCCCTCACAATCCAGAACCTTTAAAGGAACATTTAGGCGATATCTGCAAATTAGTTCTCGAAGAAAAAGCCGATTTCGGAATTGTTGTTGATCCCGATGTCGATCGTTTGGCATTCATTTCCAATGATGGCGAAATGTTTGGCGAAGAATATACACTTGTGGCTTGCGCAGATTACGTTTTGAGCAAAACCCCAGGAAATACGGTTTCTAATATGTCGTCTTCCCGAGCGTTGCGTGACATCACCAACAATCACAACGGAAACTACCAGGCAAGTGCCGTGGGCGAAGTCAATGTGGTTGAATTAATGAAGGCTACAAACGCAATTATTGGTGGCGAAGGAAATGGTGGAATCATCTATCCTGAGTTGCATTATGGGCGTGACAGCTTGGTTGGCGTGGCGTTATTCCTAACGTATTTGGCAAATCAGGAGAAAACCGTAGCCGAATTACGGGCAAGTTACCCACAATACTATATGTCCAAAAACAAAATTGAACTCACACCACAAATTGATGTCGATGCCATTTTGATAGCGATGACCGAGAAATACAAATCCGAAGACATCACCACAATTGACGGCGTGAAAATAGATTTCGCCGAAAATTGGGTACACCTTCGCAAGTCCAATACCGAACCCATAATTCGTATTTACACCGAGGCACAAACACAAGATTTAGCCGATGCGTTGGCACTACGAATCATTGCCGAAATCAAAGCAATAGCAGGAATTTAGGCAGATTTCCAAAATAAAAAAAAGTGCCTTCATTTCTGAAAGCACTTTTGATTGTTGTAGTTGTTTAAGTAGTAGTTATTATAATGCTGATTTAACGGTTTTTATAATTCTTGCGGCAATTTTGTAAGGGTCGCCATTTGATGCTGGTCGTCTGTCTTCTAGCCAACCTTTCCAGCCTTTTTGAACTGTCATTAACGGAATACGGATGGAACATCCTCTGTCTGAAACTCCGTAAGAGAAATCGTGGATTGATGCTGTTTCATGTTTTCCTGTTAAGCGTTGGTCGTTATAAGCTCCGTAAACTGCAATGTGTTCGGCGGTTACAGGACGGAACGCCTCACATATTTTTTCGTAAGTTGCTTGGTCTCCACACGTTCTCAAAACTTCGTTAGAGAAATTAGCGTGCATTCCTGAACCATTCCAATCTGTATCTCCCAATGGTTTTGGGTGGTATTCTATATAATAACCGTATTTTTCGGTTAAACGATCTAATAAATAACGGGCAACCCAAATTTCGTCACCTGCTTTTTTAGCACCTTGCGCAAACAATTGGAATTCCCATTGTCCGCAAGCTACTTCTTGATTAATTCCTTCAAAGTTGATTCCAGCTTCGATGCATAAATCTGCATGCTCTTCAACCAAAGCTCTTCCGTGAGTGTTTTTTCCACCTACCGAACAATAGTACATTCCTTGTGGAGCCGGGTAACCGCCAATTGGGAATCCTAATGGCAATAAAGTTTTGGTGTCCATGATGAAATATTCTTGCTCGAATCCGAACCAAAAATCACCATCATCGTCAATAGTTGCTCTTCCGTTTGAAGCGTGTGGCGTACCGTCTGCATTCATAACTTCGGTCATTACTAAGTAACCATTGATGCGAGTAGGGTCTGGGTAAATTGCCACAGGGACTAACAAACAGTCTGAAGATCCACCTTCGGCTTGTTTTGTTGACGAACCATCAAAAGACCAATTTCCGATTTCAGCTAAAGTTCCTTGAAAATTCGCATGTTCTTCAACTTTAGTTTTGCTTCTTAAATTTTGAGTTGGGTCGTATCCATCCAACCAAATGTACTCTAACTTTATTTTTGCCATGGTAATAGAAATTAAATTTTCAATTAAAGCACAAATGTAAAATAAAAATTTAAAGCACCCAAATTAGGGGGTGTAATTTTTAAAAGAGTTGTTATTTTTACTAAAATTATATTTTTTAGGGGGGTAAAATTTAAAAAAGTTATTATTTAACGTCATAAATGACTAATTTGACAATTTATTAAAGTTAATAATTAGACATTTTTATATATTTGCAGTTAAAAGCAATGATTTATTAAATTTAATATCAATTTTTATGGCAAATTTACGTTTTCAGGCATTAAAAGAAGCTTCGAATAGAAGTTTAATCAAATTTGAAGAGACCGATAGAAAATCGATTATTTTCGGTTCTAATGTTTTCAATGACAAAGCGATGAAGCAGTTTTTGACTTCAGATGCGCACAAAGCCGTTAAAGATGCGGTTCAATTTGGAACAAAAATCGATAGAAAATTAGCCGATTACATTGCCATGGGAATGAAAGAATGGGCATTGTCAAAAGGCGTAACGCATTATACGCATTGGTTTCAACCACTTACAGGAACTACGGCGGAGAAGCACGATGCTTTTTTTGAAACTTCTTATGATGGAAGCGATCCTGTAGAAAAATTTGGTGGGGCACAATTGGTACAACAAGAACCAGATGCTTCAAGTTTTCCAAATGGAGGAATCAGAAATACATTTGAAGCCCGAGGTTATACCGCTTGGGATCCAACTTCACCTGCATTTATATATGGTACGACTTTGTGTATTCCTACCGTTTTCATTTCTTATACAGGAGAAGCATTAGACAATAAAATTCCATTGTTGCGTGCATTGTCTGCGATGGATGATGCGGCTACTGATGTGTGTAAATATTTTGATAAGAATGTAAAGAAAGTAACCGCAACTTTGGGTTGGGAGCAAGAATATTTCTTGATTGACAAATCATTGGCAAATTCTCGTCCCGATTTAATGATGACAGGACGTACGTTAATTGGTCATACTTCTGCAAAAGGGCAGCAATTAGACGATCATTATTTTGGGTCAATTCCAACACGGGCTCTGACTTTCATGAGAGATTTAGAACAGGAATGTATGTTGCTTGGAATCCCCGTAAAAACCCGTCACAATGAAGTTGCACCCAACCAATTTGAGTTGGCACCTATTTTTGAAGAAACTAATTTGGCTGTAGATCACAATTGTTTGCTAATGGATGTTATGCATAAAGTGGGCGAGCGTCACGATTTGAAAGTATTGTTGCACGAAAAACCATTTAAAGGCGTAAACGGTTCTGGAAAACACAACAACTGGTCGTTGGCAACCGATACAGGTGTAAATTTATTGAGTCCAAGCAAAACCCCAATGAGTAATTTGCAGTTTTTGACTTTCTTCATCAATACAATAAAAGCAGTAAATGATTACGAAGCGTTATTGCGTGGAGCAATTGCAACTGCAAGTAACGACCATAGATTAGGAGCTAATGAAGCACCGCCAGCAATTATTTCTGTTTTTATTGGAGAACAATTAACGAAAGTTTTAGCGGAATTAGAAGGTGTAACTTCGGGGAAATTATCGCCAGAGGAAAAAACAGATTTAAAATTGAATGTTGTGGGTAAAATTCCAGATGTGCTTTTGGATAATACCGATAGAAATAGAACGTCACCATTTGCCTTTACAGGAAATAAATTTGAGTTTAGAGCCGTTGGATCATCTGCAAATTGTTCTAATGCGATGACGACTTTGAATACGATTGTTGCCAAACAATTGAAAGATTTCAAAATTGAAGTCGATGGTTTGATTGAATCAAAAGGAATGAAAAAAGACGATGCTATTTTCAATATTTTGAGAGAATACATTAAAGTTTCAAAGAAAATCCTTTTTGAAGGCGATGGTTATAGCGAAGCTTGGGAAATTGAAGCAGCAAAAAGAGGATTGAGTAATTCAAAAACTACTCCTGAAGCTTTGAAAGCCAGAGCATCAAAGCAAGCATTGGATTTATTTTCAGAAATGGGAATTATGAATCACGTAGAAGTGGAAGCACGATACGAAATTGAATTGGAAGAATATACTAAGAAAATCCAAATCGAAGGCCGGGTTTTGGGAGATATTTCTCAAAATCACGTAATTCCAACCGCCATTAGATATCAAAATACCTTGATAGAAAATGTTAAAGGGCTGAAAGAAATTTTTGGTTCCGATTTCGAGAAAATTGCCAAAGAACAAATCCGATTAATCAAAGAAATTTCTAAACATATTGAAGGTATTAATTCTAAAGTTGAGGAAATGACCGACGCACGAAGAAATGCAAATGTGCTTACGGACGCTCTAGAAATGGCTGAAGCTTATTGCAACAAAGTAAAACCTTATTTTGAAATCATTAGAGATCACTGTGATAAATTAGAGCTTTTGGTTGACGATGAAATCTGGACATTGACAAAATACAGAGAATTATTGTTTACGAAATAGTAGGCGAGAAGTATAAATTTAAAACGGGATTCACATCAAATTGGATTCCGTTTTTTTTATATTCTAAAAATGTCTTAACTTTGATTAAGACTTACATTTTAATGTAGAAATAAAATGATGAAATTGAAACTGTTATTTGTATTGCTTCTTATAAATATAGGAACTATAAAAGCACAAGAAAAGCTAGAAGTATTTTTCGATTTTGATAAATACGAAATCAATATGGCTGCCAACCAAAAATTAGTTGATTGGGTTGCGGCTTCTAAAAACATTGAAGTTCAGAAAATTTACGGCTTTTGCGATTGGAAAGGAACAAATCATTATAATGATACTTTGTCTTGGAAACGAGTTCATTCGGTTTATGATTTCTTGAAAGACAGGAATGTGAAAATAAAAAATGATTATGAAAGCAAGGGTTTCGGGAAAGATTTTGAACAGTCAAAAATACAATCTGAAAATAGAAAAGTTACCGTAGTTTATGAAATTATCAAGGAAGCTGTTCCTAAAACAAAAGAAGCTATTTTACTTGAAGAGTTGAATGCGGCTTTAAAAACATCAAAAGTGGGCGATATTATCAAACTCAAAAACATCTATTTTTATAACAATTCACCTAAATTATTACCAAAATCAAAACCTATTTTATACGAATTGTTGTGCGTTTTGAACGATAATCCAAAGCTAAAAATAGAAATCCAAGGACACATTTGTTGCCAAACAGTTCCTGGACAATACGATGTTTCTTCAGCTAGAGCTAAAGCCGTTTGGGTTTTTCTTGTTCAAAATAAAATCAACAGAAAGCGAATTACTTTCAAAGGTTTCGGAACCACAAAACCCGTTCATCCTATACCTGAACAATCAGAGCAAGAGGAAGAAGACAACCGCCGTGTGGAAATTATGATTGTAGAAAAATAATTTTTTATATTTCCAACAATTGAAAATTTCACATCCGAAAATTCCGATTATCTTTGCAAACAACTACACAACAAAAAAATGAGTTCAGATACAAGCAAACGGTATGCACTTCGAGGTGTTTCAGCATCCAAAGAAGACGTTCATAACGCTATAAAAAACATTGACAAGGGTTTGTTTCCGCAAGCTTTTTGTAAGATTATCCCCGATTATTTAACGCAAGACGAAGAATATTGTCTGATAATGCACGCTGATGGAGCAGGAACAAAATCCTCGTTGGCGTATATGTATTGGAAAGAAACTGGTGATGTTTCTGTTTGGAAAGGCATTGCACAAGACGCATTAATAATGAATATCGACGATTTATTGTGTGTTGGCGCTACCGATAACATATTATTATCTTCCACAATTGGGAGAAATAAAAACCTAATTACTTCAGAAGTAATTTCGGCAATTATCAACGGAACAGAAGAATTAATTGCAGAATTGAAAACCTACGGCGTAACCATTCATTCTACAGGCGGAGAAACCGCAGATGTGGGAGATATTGTACGAACCATCATAGTGGATTCAACAGTTACCGCAAGAATGAAACGCAGCGATGTTATTGACAATGCCAATATAAAAGCAGGTGATGTTATTGTAGGATTGGCATCTTTTGGTCAATCGAGTTACGAAAAAGGATACAATGGCGGAATGGGAAGCAACGGATTAACGTCGGCACGACACGATGTTTTTGATAACTATTTGGCTCAAAAATACCCTGAAAGTTTTGACGCAGCAGTTCCTCAAGATTTAGTTTATTCTGGAAAAGTAAAGTTGACAGATTCCGTGAAAAATTCACCGATTGATGCTGGTAAATTAGTGCTTTCACCAACAAGAACCTACGCCCCAATTATCAAGAAAATATTAGAAAATTACAATTCAGATGCTATTCACGGAATGGTGCATTGCAGTGGTGGCGCACAAACTAAGATATTGCATTTCCTGCCTGCCGAAAAGGAAGGCGTAGAAAATCTACATATTATCAAGGACAATTTATTTCCGGTACCGCCTTTATTTCAATTGATTCAAGAGCAATCCGCAACCGATTGGAAGGAAATGTACCAAGTTTTCAATTGCGGTCACCGTATGGAATTGTATGTTCCCGAAGCCATTGCCGATGCTATTATTGCCATTTCAAAATCATTTAATGTC
>JBILPJ010000036.1:0-15948 GCA_044373975.1 Flavobacterium sp.
TACCAACTGAGCTACTTTCGCATTAACAACGGTGCAAATATAGATAATAAGTTGGATTTATTGCAAGTTTTTTTCAAAAAAATTTTAACTCTTTTGAAATTGTATTCCAACAACATAAGTTTTTCAACGTAAATAATTTATTATGATAATGTTATGGCTTTAATAAATTTAATTAAACTCCTATAAAAAATGTTTGAAATCAAAGAAATCTCTGCTTTTGAAACAATTATTGTAAGACATCTTGTGCTTCGTTTTGGCAAACCAATAGAAAGTTGTCGGTTTGAAGGCGACGATTCGCCAACTACAATACATTTTGGATTGTTTTATGAAAATCAACTTTCCGCAGTAGTTTCGGTATTTGAAGTAAAAAACAATTTATTTCCTGAAGAAAACCAATTTCAAATTCGAGGAATGGCAGTTTTAGAACATCATCAAAAGAAAGGTTTTGGTGAAGCACTTTTGAAATATTGCGAGAATCAAATTAGAAATAAAAGTGGCAAAATCATTTGGTTTAACGCCCGAGAAACCGCAATTGGTTTTTATGAAAAGTCAGCATATATAATCATTGGCGATGGTTTTGAAATCGCGGATATTGGAATTCATTATGTTTTATTTAAAAAGTTATAACGCTAATCTTAAGCCAAAAACCTTTTAAAAGAATACGGAAATTCGTAAATTGTAGGAAATTAAAAGTGTTATGAAAAATCACTTCCTTTTAATAGTCTTCTTACTTTTTATAAATTGTAAAAATGAAACACCGAAATTTGTTTTGGAACCAAAATCAGTTTCTGTTACTTCTGAAATATCAAATACCAAAGGAGCAATAGCTATTGATTCGATTCAATTAGAATCATTTCACTCAAAATTTTTAACTACTTTTTATAATTCCAATTCCAACAAATCTGTTTGGACAACTTCAGAAAAACGAAAAATTATTCTTGAATTTTTAAATAAATCTGATGAAGAAGGATTGAATTCGTTGGATTATTCTGTAAAAAAACTGAATCAATTTGAGTTAAAATACGATTCGCTTTCTGATGATGAATGCGC
Organism: Flavobacterium sp.; assembly: GCA_044373975.1. Lineage (GTDB taxonomy): Bacteria > Bacteroidota > Bacteroidia > Flavobacteriales > Flavobacteriaceae > Flavobacterium. The sequence goes on from JBILPJ010000036.1 coordinate 1,051, forward strand.
AGAATACGATGTTTTATTGACTTATAATCTACAGAAATACATTTCGCATTTAACGAACGGAAGATTAAATCCTAAAAAATTGTATAAAAACTGGGAATTGAAAGAAAACAAAATTAATCTTCAAGAATCGGTTTCTGAATTACTGAAAACTGATTCTTTATCAATTAAATTAGAACAATTGAAACCTAATTTCATTGTTTACAAACGATTAAAAAAAGCACTTAAAATCATCAATTCTTTTCCAAATGATGATTTTATAAAAATAGAAATCAAAGGAAAATTGGTTCAAAATGATAGCAATTCCGAAATAGTTGAAGTCAAAAAACGATTGATGTATTGGAAAGATTTAAAGCCAAAAGACAGTTTGTCGATTGTTTATGATTCAATTACAGTAATTGCCTTGAAAAAATTCCAAAAAAGACACGGATTAGCCGCTGATGGTGTAATTGGAAAAGGAACTTTGATGGCTTTAAATTTCACTAAAAACCAACGTAAAGAACAAATTATTGCCAATTTGGAACGTTGGAAATGGTATCCAAAAAATATGGGTGATGAATATGTAATTATAAATATTCCCGAATACCGACTCACATTAATTAAAAACAAGGACACGCTAAGGGTTCATAAAGTGATTGTTGGAAGAGCTAAGCGTAAAACTCCCGTTCTTTCTTCAAAGTTAACGCAAGCGATTTTCAATCCTACTTGGACAGTTCCGCCAACTATTTTGCGGGAAGATGTGATTCCTGCCATTTTGAAAAACAGAAGTTATTTAGCCAAAACAAACATTCGATTAATTGACAAAAACGGAAATGTTGTGAGTGCTAGAAATTGGAATTTATCAAATGCTCGAAGGTTTCGATACGTTCAAATACCTGGGAAATTCAATTCGCTAGGAATGGTGAAATTGATGTTTCCAAACCGATTTTCGGTTTATTTACACGATACAAATCACCGAGATTTTTTTGAGAAAAACGAACGTTCCTTAAGTTCGGGATGTGTCAGAGTTGACAATCCTTTAGAATTAACGGAATATTTATTGGACGATAAAGAAAATTGGAATCTTGAAAAAATTACGGAAACATTGCAAAATGAAAAAACGAAATATGTTTCCATTAAAAAAGAAGTGCTTTTTCATTTGCTTTATTGGACGGCGTGGAGTGAAAAAAACACACTTATTTTTAGAGACGATATCTACAATCTCGACGCCGATTTATATCAAAAATTAGGAAACCGATTTTGATTTCGTTGTTGGATAATAAATATACAAACACGACTTGTCTTTAATTTTATTTATAATTTCCAAAGTAAATTCTGCTGGGAGTGCTGGACAACCTTGACTTCTTCCCAAGCGATTATGGGTTTTTATGAAAAAATCAGACACATAATCGGCAGCGTGCATAACGATTCCTCGGTTTCTGGCATTGTCATTTATGCCTTTTTCTAAGCCATCAAGTTTTAATGATTTTCCGTGTTTGCCATTGTAAATTTCTCCCGTAGCATAAAATCCTAAACTACTTTTGAATGATTCCGCAGCATTTGAAAATCTATTTGCAAATTCATCGCCAGTATTTCTTCCGTGAGCCACAAGCGAGTTGAATAAAATGGTATTTGTCGTCAAATCAATAACCCAAAGGCGTTTTGTATTAGATGACAAACTGAAATCTATTAACGTTAAAATGTCTTTTTTTACAAGTCCTTTTTCTTTCATTTCGTAAAACCCTTTCAACGCTTTTTTGAAGCTTTCTATCTTGGGTAATGCCAAATTATTGCTTTGTAAATTGTTGTAAATCAACGAAACGTGTTCTTCAAAATTAAGAATTGTAGTTTTTGATTTTAATGTTGAAATTGGAAGTGTAGTATTTCTTGAAGTTTTTATTTCATTAGATGAAAATGAAGATAAAAAGAATACTAATACGGGTAGAAATTTGTAAATCATTGGTAATCTATGCTTTGTGTTATTATTTCCCACATCCAAATATAAAACATAAAAAAGCCTATTGCAAAGAATTTTGTATTTTAACGGATAAGTTTAACACTTCATCGAAGTTGGAAATTATTAAAATTGACTTCAATCTCAAATTACAATTGAAAGACAATCGCAATGAAAATAAGGTGATACAACGTAAATATTGGGAAATTAATTTCATTTTTAACACTTGAAAATCAAATCAGAGTTAACATTCTGTTAGGTATATTTGTAATGCAAATATTATAAGAATTGATAATTATTAGTCACATCATTGAATTTCAAATTCTTTATTCACAATAAAAACATAAAATAATTGTTGTTAATTAGGTAAAATATATTTTTGCTCTTTGAATTAATTCCATTTTATGAAAAAATCTCTGCTATTATGTTTAGTTTTTATTTGCGCCACGACTTATTCTCAAAAAAAAGCACTAAAAACGGTTCCTATTCAAGGAGGAATAACAATTGACGGAAATTTAGATGAAACTAATTGGAAAAGCATACCTATAGCCAAAGATTTTTTTATGTTTGCTCCTGATAACGGAAAACAAATCAGTCCAAATAAGGAAACCCAAGTGAAAATTTTATATGATAATGAAGCGATTTACATCGGCGCAACATTATATGACGACGAACCAAACAAAATTTTAAAAGAAATTACCCAACGTGATGACCAAGGAACGAGTGATAATTTTGGTGTTTTTATCAATGGATTTAACGACGGACAACAAGATTTCCGCTTTTTTTGTACAGCTTCTGGAACACAAATGGATTGTTTGGCAACCGACGTAAATGGCGAAGATTTTACTTGGGATGCAATTTGGACGAGTAAAACCCGAATTAACGATTGCGGTTGGGTGGTAGAAATGAAAATTCCATATGCTGCATTGCGTTTTTCAAATAACAAAACCCAAACTTGGGGAATTAATTTTGTTCGCGATATTAAGCGTGAAAATTCTATTTATACTTGGACAAATATTGATAATAAAGTTGGAAATATAATTCAGCAAGCAGGAGTTTTGGAAGGAATTGAAAATATAAAAACACCAACACGATTGTTTTTTATGCCGTATTCTTCTTTTTATTTGAATGCAAATGGTGCTCAAAAAACCATTGGAACTTTAAAAGGAGGAATGGATATTAAATACGGAATCAACGATGCTTTTACGCTTGATGCTATTTTAATTCCTGATTTTGGTCAAACAAAATACGACGATCAAATCCTGAATCTTGGTCCTTTTGAACAACAATTCAATGAAAACAGAGCTTTTTTTACTGAAGGAACCGATTTGTTCAATAAAGGAAATTTGTTGTATTCGCGTAGAATTGGTGCAAGTCCATCTATTTATCCAACAACAGCAAGTAACGAGGAAATAATTGACAATCCGTCAAGTGTGAATTTAATTAATGCACTTAAAGTTTCTGGACGTACAAAAAACGGTTTGGGAATTGGTGTTTTGAATGCTGTTACAGAAATTACAACTGCTAAAATTCGTAACAACGACGACCAATCTATTCGTAGCGAAATTGTTGAACCGCTTACAAACTATAATGTTTTGGTGCTTGATCAACGTTTTCGCAAAAATTCATCTGTTAGTTTTGTGAATACAAATGTGACAAGAAATGGCAGTTTTAGAGATGCAAATGTGTCCGCTTTGGTTTGGGATTTGAATACTAAAAAAAACACCTACAACCTTTCGGGCGATTTCAAATACAGTTATGTGAACGATATTACCGCCAAAAAAGGGATTTATTCCAGTTTAAATATCGGTGAAACCAGCGGACAATACCGCTATAATTTGGGTGCCGATATTATAACTAAAGACTTTGACAACAATGATTTAGGTATCAATTTTCAAACAAATTATTATAGTTTGTATGGAAATGCAAATTATAGAATTCTGAATTCTACCAAATATATGAATTCTTTCAATTTGAATTTAAATGCCTTTTCACAATTTCAAAAAGAAACCGGTTTGGTGCAAGGAAATAATTTCAATATTAATGTGAATATTAACAATAAGAAAAATCACTATTTTGGAATTGGAATAAATGCAAATCCCTTAGAAAATTACGATTTTTATGAACCAAGAACCGAAAATAGATTTGTTCTTATTCCATCAAGAATGGGCGGTTGGTTTTATTTTTCATCCAATTATAATTACAAATTTGCCTTCGACTTTAATCCTTCTTACGCAAAATTAAATGAATTGGGAAGAGATAGTTATGGCTTTTCGGCGGGACCACGATACCGATTCAATGACAAGTTTTTATTGAATTATAATTTCAATTTTTTCCGACAAAATAACAACAAAGGTTTTGTTGACAGTATTGATGATGACACAAATTCATTGACGCCGAACTCAATTATTTTCGCCAATAGAAACGTAATTACCTATTCCAATTCCATTTCTGGGAAATATGCCTTGAACAGCACGATGACTTTCAATCTTTCGGTGCGTCATTATTGGTCTTATGCCGAAAATAAAAACTATTTATCCTTGACCGATAACGGACATTTGACGGATTTTTCGGGTTATACTACTAATAAAAATTCCAATTTCACCTCTTGGAATGTCGATTTATCCTATTCTTGGTGGTTTGCGCCCGGCAGTCAAATCTCGATTTTATATCGTAATAATGCTGCAAACTTTGAACGTGACATCAATAAAGACTTCGGAAGAAACGTAACCAATTTATTAAATAACGACGCCTTAAATCACGCATTTTCAATTAGCGTTAAGTATTTTATCGACTACAATCAAGCTAAAAAGTTATTTTAATTTCTTAAATTTGGAGCTATTTCCAGCTGTACGTTGCAATATTTTTGTTTTTAAAGAAAAAACAAAAATGATTTCCACTTCCATCTGGGCTAAAAACACACACTGCAATGAACAAGAAAGTTATCCTAATGATACTTGACGGTTGGGGAAAATCTCCAGATCCAAAAGTTTCTGCCATCGACAATGCGAATATTCCATTCATCAATTCGCTTTATAAAAACTACCCAAGTGCACAATTACGAACTGACGGTTTAAACGTAGGTTTGCCAGAGGGACAAATGGGAAATTCTGAAGTCGGACATATGAATCTGGGTGCTGGAAGAATCATTTATCAAGATTTAGCCAAAATCAACTTGGCTGTTGAACATAAAACCTTGAACAAAGAACAAGTTTTGGTTGATGCTTTTCAATATGCAAAAGACAAGAATGTTAACGTGCATTTCCTTGGATTAGTTTCCGATGGCGGCGTACATTCTCACACGTCTCATTTGCGAGGATTGATTGATGCAACACAAGATTTTGGACTTCAAAAAGTATTTGTTCACGCATTTACTGACGGTCGCGATGTTGACCCGAAATCAGGAAAAAAATACATTCAAGATTTAGAAAAGTACATCCAAAATACTTCTGTAAAATTAGCATCGGTTATTGGAAGATATTATTCGATGGATCGTGACAAACGTTGGGAACGCGTAAAATTAGCGTACGATTTATTGGTAAACGGAACAGGAACTCATTCAAAAAATGCTGTTGAAAACATCGAAGAAAGTTATAAAAATAACATCACGGACGAATTTGTCGACCCAATTATTATAGTTGATAACAATGGAATTCCATTGGCAACTATCATAGAAAATGATGTCGTTATATTTTTCAATTTCCGAACAGACAGAGGTCGTGAATTGACAGAAGCACTTTCGCAAAAAGATTTCCACGAGCAAAATATGCACAAATTGAATTTGTATTATGTCACGCTCACCAATTACGACGAAAGTTATCAGAACGTAAAAGTGGTTTATAACAAAGATAATATCACGGAAACACTGGGCGAAGTTTTGGAAAAAGCCAACAAAAAACAAATCAGAATTGCGGAAACCGAGAAATATCCACACGTTACTTTCTTCTTTTCTGGAGGTCGTGAAGAACCTTTTATTGGCGAAAGCCGCATCTTAAAAAACTCACCAAAAGTGGCAACCTATGATTTGCAACCTGAAATGAGTGCATTTGAATTGGCTGATGCTTTAGTTCCAGAAATAGAAAAAGGCGAAGTTGATTTTGTGTGTTTGAATTTTGCCAATGGCGATATGGTGGGACATACGGGTGTAATGAGTGCCGCAATAAAAGCCTGTGAAGCGGTTGATCAATGTGTAGAAAAAGTAATTACTGCGGCTTTGTCCAATAATTATACGACGATTGTAATAGCCGATCACGGAAATTGCGAAACGATGATTAATCCTGATGGAAGTCCAAATACAGCACATACAACAAATCCAGTGCCGATTATTTTGGTCGATAATGAACTGAAAACAATTCACGACGGGGTTTTGAGTGATATTGCACCGACGGTTTTGGCTTTGATGGGAATTGAAAAACCAGCGGTAATGGATAGGAATTCGTTGTTGTAAGAAACCATTTGTGAAGACTTTTTTTAGAATCCTTGAAGTTTTATGAACACAACTCAAAATATCTTAATAATTGGTTTTGTTTGGCCCGAACCTAATTCTTCGGCAGCGGGAACTCGAATGGAACAACTGCTTCTTTTGTTTAAGGAGTGGGGGTGGAACGTCACATTTGCAACACCTGCTTTGGACAGTAATTTTATGATTGATTTGGAAGCAATTGGCGTTGAAAAAAAATCAATTGCTTTGAATTGTTCCAGCTTTGATACATTTATTCAAGAGTTAAATCCGTCAATAGTACTTTTTGATCGGTTTTTGATGGAAGAACAATTTGGCTGGAGAGTTGCTGAATTTTGTCCCAATGCGTTAAGAATATTGGATACCATAGATTTGCATTGTTTGCGATTGTCACGCCAAAAAGCCTTCAAAGAAAATCGAAATTTTGAGATTATTGATTTGTTAACCGAAGACATTTCTAAAAGAGAAATTGCCAGTATTCTTCGTTGTGATTGTTCGATAATGGTTTCAGAATTTGAAATTGATTTGTTGAAAAACACCCTTAAAATAGACGCTTCTTTATTGTATTATTTACCATTATTATTGGAACCTATTTCTAAAGTTGAAATTCAGAAATGGCTGCCTTTTGAAGAAAGAAAGGATTTTATTATTATTGGAAATTTTCTACACGAACCCAATTGGAATGCAGTTCAATATTTGAAAGAAACAATTTGGACTTTGATTCGAAAAGAAATACCCGAAGCAAATTTACTTGTTTATGGTGCTTATCCTTCGCAGAAAGTTTTACAATTGCACCAGCCAAAGCAAGGATTTCATATTATGGGACGTGCCGATAATGCGCAAGAAGTAGTGTCAAAAGCAAGAATCGTTTTGGCACCTTTGCGATTTGGAGCAGGAATAAAAGGTAAATTATTGGAAGCGATGCAATGCGGAACGCCTAGTGTTACCACATCTATCGGTGCTGAATCGATGTTTGGAGATTTGCCTTGGAATGGTTTTATAACTGATAATCCTGAAGATTTTGCTGCGAAAGCAGCTTCTTTATACCAAGACAAAACGCTTTGGAATACTTCCCAAAATAATGGAATTCAAATTATAGAAAAGCGATATTTGAAATCAAACTTTATTTCAGGTTTTAAAGAACATATTCTCACACTTCAAAATAATTTAAAGCAACACCGTTTGAATAATTTTATGGGTGCGGTAATACGGCATCAAACTTTGCAAAGCACTAAATACATGTCAAAATGGATTGAAGCGAAGAATAAATCCGTATAAATATTTCAATATTATTAAAAAAAAAAGCCCCGTTTTGAAACTCAAAACGGGGCTTTTTTTTTAATGTAGATAACTTATGCTAACATCGTAACTGGGTTTTCTATGTATTGTTTTAATGTTTGTAAGAATTGCGCTCCAGTTGCACCATCAATTGTTCTGTGGTCGCAAGCCAATGAAAGCATCATCGTGTTTCCAACTACAATTTGACCGTTTTTAACCACTGGTTTCTCTACAATTGCACCAACAGATAAAATTGCAGAATTTGGCTGGTTAATGATAGAATTGAATTCAGTTATTCCAAACATTCCAAGATTAGAAATGGTAAACGTACTTCCTTCCATTTCTGAAGGCAATAATTTTTTACTTTTAGCTCTTCCTGCAAGATCTCTCACGTTTCCGCCAATTTGAGACAAACTCATGGCATCTGTAAAAGGCAATACAGGAACAACTAATCCATCTTCAACAGCAACTGCAACCCCAATATTCACGTGATAGTTGATAAGAATTGAATCTTCTCTCCATTGTGAATTTATTTTTGGATGTTTTTTCAATGCCATTGCGCTTGCTTTTATCACCATATCGTTAAAGGATACTTTTGTATCAGGAACGCTGTTGATAATTGCTCTCGATTTCATAGCTTCGTCCATTGTAACTTCAATTACAAGGTTGTAATGTGGTGCTGTAAACAAAGATTCTGCCAAACGTTTTGCAATAATCTTGCGCATTTGAGAGTTCTTGATTTCTTCAGTAAGTTTTTCTCCTGCTGCTGCAAATGGTTTAGCGGCTGCAACTTCAGCTTGTGGTTGAACAACTGTATTTGGTTGTGCACTATGAGTTGTTGTACTTGGTACAAAATTCTCAACATCGCTTTTTATGATACGACCATTTTCACCAGAACCACTAACTTGCGATAGATTGATTCCTTTTTCTTCAGCAATTTTTTTAGCTAATGGAGAAATAAATACTCTTTCGTTTGAAGTTGTAGTTGGTTGTTGGTTGATGGTTGTTGGTTGTTGGTTGTTGGTTGCTGGTTCTAAAACAGTTTCTTTTACAGTTTCAACAGCTGCTGCACTTGAGCTGGATTTAAAATTTTCAGCAATTCCAGTAATATCAGTTCCTTCAGGGCCAATAATAGCTAATAAAGAATCGCATGGGGCTGTTCCGCCTTCAGGAATTCCAATGTATAATAAAGTACCTGCATTGAAAGATTCAAATTCCATTGTGGCTTTGTCCGTTTCAATTTCTGCAAGAATATCACCTTCAGCTACTTTGTCACCCACTTTTTTCAACCATGTTGCCACAGTTCCGTCAGTCATAGTGTCGCTCAAACGGGGCATTGTTACTACAACAACTCCTTTTGGCAAAGTTGTTGTTGGTTGTTCGTTATTGGTTGTTGGTTCTACTGCAGCATGATTTGCCTCTTCTACAACTTTCGTTTCGGGTGCTTTGGGGCTTATCAGAGCGGTTATATCTTCACCTTCTTTTCCAATAATAGCTAATAAAGAATCACAAGGAGCTGATTCTCCTTCTTTAATTCCAATATATAAAAGTGTACCAGAATTGAAAGATTCAAATTCCATTGTAGCTTTATCTGTTTCAATTTCTGCAAGAATATCGCCTTCTGAAACTTTATCGCCTACTTTTTTAAGCCAAGAAGCAACGGTTCCTTCTGTCATTGTATCGCTCAAACGCGGCATTGTTATTACTGTTGCCATATCGATTAAAGTTTATGAGGGATAAATGGATAGTTTTCTTGTTCGTAAACCACATCGTATAATTGTTGCACTTCTGGAAAAGGAGACGCTTCCGCAAATGCAACGCATTCTTCAACCAAAGCTTTTACTTTTTCATCAATTGCTTCAATTTCTTCTGCTGTAGCATATTTTTGATCCATAATTACATCTAAAACTTGCGTAATTGGATCTATTTTTCTGTATTCGTCAACTTCTTCTTTTGTACGATACAATTGCGCATCTGACATTGAATGCCCTCTATAACGATATGTTTTCATTTCTAAAAATGTTGGTCCGTCGCCACGTCGTGCTCTTTCAATAGCCTCGTGCATTGCTTCGGCAACTTTCACAGGATTCATTCCGTCAACTGGTCCGCAAGGCATTTCATAACCCAAACCTAGTTTCCAAATATCAGTATGATTGGCAGTTCTTTCTACAGAAGTTCCCATTGCATATCCATTGTTTTCTACAATAAATACTACTGGAAGTTTCCATAACATTGCCATATTAAAAGCTTCATGAAGTGAACCTTGACGTGCTGCTCCATCACCAAAATAGGTCATTGTAACACCGCCAGTTTCAAAATATTTGTCAGCGAAAGCAAGTCCTGCACCTACAGGGATTTGAGCTCCAACAATCCCGTGACCACCATAAAAACGGTGTTCTCTAGAAAATATATGCATTGAACCACCCATTCCTTTAGAAGTACCAGTAGCTTTTCCCAATAATTCTGCCATGATTTTTCTAGGATCAACACCCATTCCAATTGGCTGAACGTGATTTCTATAAGCAGTAATCATTTTGTCTTTTGTCAAGTCCATTGCGTGTAAAGCACCTGCTAAAACAGCTTCTTGCCCATTATATAAATGTAGGAAACCTCTAACTTTTTGTTGAATGTAAAGTGCTGCTAATTTATCTTCGAATTTTCTCCAAAGTAGCATGTCTTCATACCACTTTAAATAAACTTCTTTTGTAACTTCTTTCATTTGAGTAAATGTTTTAGTGTCAGTTTAATTTTGCAATGACGCAAAATAATATGATTATACAAATTTGCGAAGTGCAAAAATAATACATTCCTACTAAGAACTAAAATTTAATAGTATTTTTATTTTATAATTTAGCACTCCTTGATTAATAGGTATTAAAAAATTGATTTTAATAATAAATCCTCAAATTATAACCAAATTATCACATTAAATGTTTTTTTAGCCATAGATTCACAGATTTTAAACGATTTCTAATCTGTGAATCTGTGGCTAATTTTTACTGAATTTAAATTTCCAATAACAGTTTCTTGATTATCAATCAAATCAATAGCGTTAATTTATTTGTTGATTATTTATTATGCAAAAAAAATTTAGCAATGTAATTTAGATTTACAACAATTTTTTATCAAACATCAAAGGCAATAAATTTTTCAAAGAATCTGATTTGTAAACACTTCCAGATTCGCCCATAAAATAAATTTCAATAGGTAATTCTTGTTTGATTTCATATTCTGAAATAGATTGGCGACACGCTCCACAAGGCGGAATAGGAGTTAGCGTAGGATTGGTGTCAGAAGTAGCCGTAATAACCATTTTTATAATTTTAGCTTCTGGATATAATGCACCAGCAGAAAAAATTGCCACTCGTTCTGCACAAAGCCCCGACGGATAAGCAGCATTTTCTTGATTAGAACCCAAAACTATTTTTCCATTATCTAATAATAAAGCTGCGCCAACACGAAAGCGTGAATACGGAGCGTACGCTTTTTTTCTAATTTCGATAGCTTGTTCCATTAACGATTGTATATCAGTAGGTAATTCTGATACGGAATCGTATGCACTAAATTTGGAAGTAATACTTATTTCTTTCATATTTATTTAGGGAAAAAAAATCCAAATTTCAACTTGATGAAATTTGGATTTTTTAGTTTTAATTATTTTGATTTATAGTTCTTGATACTTTTCTCCAAAATTAAATGTTAGCGAGAATCGAAGGGTGTTTTCTAATGGGTTTTGAACTTTTGAAGCCGAGAATAAATATGAAACATCAATTTTTACAACATTATATTTGAATCCTGCTCCCAAAGAGAAAAACTTTCTAGCTCCCTTTACTGGACTTTCATGAAAATAGCCTAAACGCATTGCAAAGGAATCTTGGTATAGATATTCAGCACCTGCAGAATAGGTAACTTCTTTTAACTCCTCACTGAATCCTCCTGGAGCATCTCCAAAAGATTTGAATATTCCTGAAACCCAACCAATTTTTTTGTAATCGGCATTTGCATCAGTTAAATCCTGATTGTCTGCAGTTCCATCATTATTGTAATCATAAATATTCGAACTGTCAACTTGAGGAGTTGGCACTAATAATTTGTTGAATTCTAAGCTTGCAGTTACTTTGTTATAATCGTCAAAGATAAAGTCAAAACTTCCCCCAAATTTCATTTGAGCGGGTAAAAAATTGGCGTTTATTTCATTGGAAATTTCAGAATCATAACTAATTTTTGGACCTAAGTTTTGTAAATTAAAACCAATTCGATACCGTCCGTCAAAATCAGAAAAGGCTGTTTGTTCCGATTGAAAAAATCCTGCAACATCAAAAGCAAATGATTTTGCAGCACGCGTATCATTTGTAGCGTCTTGAATTTTTAGGTTGGAACTAATAAATCTTCCCGCAACAGCCATTGAAAACTTGTCACTTAATTTCAAAGCATAAGAACCATCTAATGAAAATTCATTTGGCTTTACAATATTAGCAACATCATCAATGTTTTGGCGCAATTCAATTTCACCCAAACTAAAATATCGAATACTTGCTGCAAAGGCACTTCTTTCATTTATTCTGTTGAAATAATTAACTTGTCCTAAAGAGATGTCGTTTACTAAAGCAGTTAAGTAAGGTGTGTAGCTCATAGAAAACCCTTGCTTCTCCAATGAAAAGGCATATTTTGATGGATTCCACTGTTGCGAAAAGGCATCGGCGGAAGTAGCAACTCCTTGATCACCTAACCCTGCTGCTCTTGCATCGGCGGCAACTAATAAAAAAGGAACTCCTGTGGTTATTACTCTTTCTTGCGCTTTTGAGATTTGTAAAGTAGATATACATAGTATTAAAATGGCTATTCTTTTCATTCTATTTTAAAATTTTATTAGACAAATATAATATATTATTAAAGTATTACAAGTTTTTCAAACTTTTCAGTTTTTTTATTCGTTAAAGAAGACTTTACGGTTAATTTATAAACGTAAACTCCTTTTCCTATTTTATCACCAAAATCGTCCCTTCCGTCCCAAGAGATTTCTCTACTAAGAAAGCCATCTGTAGTTATAATTTGATTTTTCGTCCAAACAATTTTTCCTGTAATCGTCATTACTTGAACTTGAACTTCTAAAGGTTCAAAAGGATGGTTGTGTGTGAACCAAAATTGTGTATAATTTACAAATGGATTTGGATAATTTAGCACATTTGTGAGCGTCATTGTTTCGTCTCCAACTACAATAAATTGGATTTCGGCAGTGATAGGATTGTTATAAACATCCCAAGCTTTGAAGGTTATGGTGTGCAAACCGACCGCCAAATTTCGAAATGGAAATTGCAATTTTCCTTTTTTATAATTGTCCAATTCCGTTTCATAATAATCATTCATTATATAAGGAGCACTTTCGTTTCCGTCTAAAATCGCAACAATATCGTGCCCAATTCCACTTGCTGTGTTGATTCCGTTTTCATCTTCCAAAAACGCTAAAAAGAATGGTGAAGCATTTGTAATTCCGCCATTTACAAAAGTTTGATCGTTCATAAATAGCTTTACTGTTGGCGCAGTGGTATCGGCTGCTGCCAATGTGTTAATACCTCCAATTTTAATTGTGGTATCCAAACCAGTATTGTCAACAAACGCTTGATTTTTTTTGGAATAAAAACTGATTCGCCCATTTCCAACAGGGATTTTTATGTCTCTTGGAACAACAAAACCAAAATCAAATTGCCCATTTGCAACCGATGCATTTCCTCGGAAAATAGTTTCGCCTAAAGTGTTGAAATTAATTGAAGGGCTATTTCCGTCATTGTTGAAAGTAGCTTTAATAATGTTTTTATCAAAAATATTTACTGCTAAAGTACCATTATAGGTTGGTAAAAGCACCTCGTTTTCATCTGTAATTTCACCCGAAAGTTTTACATATGCCAAGGATTGAAAATCAGGAATTGTTCCTGTAATTGGAATGTCATTTACTTTCGTTAAACGAATTTTTGGTTTTGGAATAGCCAACATTAATGCTGGATCTCCAATATAAAAAACTACATTTGATGAAGAACTTGGATTGCTGTTTTTGGCTAATCGCAACGCCTCAGCAATTGAAGTATATTGGTTGGAATCATAAGAAAATAAATATTGTGATAATTTATCATTAAAATATTCTGCCGATCCTTGTCCGATAGAGCGAATAGTTGTTATCATAGAAATGGCGCCGCCTTTTGGATTCCAATAGGTATATTCTCCCGCAGTTGGTCGATACGGGTTGTCAAATCTTGAGAAATCACAGGTTATGGTTATGAATAAGGGATATTTATATTGATTGCTCAAGTTTTGTCCATCGGATTTATCCCAAACTCGTTCCCCAGTTAATCCGTCTTCACCACCGTGACCAAGATAATTGAACACTAAAGCTCCTTTTTCAAAGGCATTGAAAATATCTTCTCTTGCTTTTGGATAGCGATTTCCGCCCGATGATGTTTCCTGCACATAAGAATCTAGTAATACTTTTTTGACATTTATAAATGGTTTTTTCAACACAATTGTATCTGCCAATTGATTTTGTCTGGATTGTAATGAAGCATCGGAAGATCTGTCTGAATCATCAGAAATGGCAACATAATTATTTCGCCAATTTCCATACGATTTTACATCATAATATTCAAAAACCTTATTAATCATTTCTTCAGCTTGTGAAGGTGTGCTTACCAACATTCGCCCCACGGCAATATCAATTCCGCCAAAATAGTAAATAACATTTCCTTCTGTAGGATCCATATATCCAAAAAAATCATCGGATGCATAAGAAGATTCTCCAGCAGTCGTACTATTTAAAGCATGGTATATAGGAACAATATTTGAATTGTTTGGAATTCTATTTTTATAATCAAAAGAAGCGTCACCAAAAAGATTGATGTATTTTACTTTTTTATCTGTAGAAGATGCATTTTCATAAACGTATTTTATGAAATTTCTAATGGCTGCAATGTCTTGTTTTCCAGAAGAAAATTCATTGTAAATAGTTTCTAAATTGACCACTTTGACATTTAATTGCGAATAATTTCTATGAAATGCAGCTAGTTTTTCAGCCTGAATATTTAAAAAGGAAGGTGTAATAATTAAATAATCAACATCTTGAAAAACACCTTGTGCATTTTTGAAAATAGTACCTTTCAAATCTTGATTGGTCACTTTTGTTTGGGATTCTTTCAAAGGGCTATAATAATCAGCGGCATCAATTGCAATATAATTTCGAGAT